>CAYNIS010000086.1:0-3581 GCA_964397055.1 uncultured Rhodospirillaceae bacterium
GCCTGGAAGACCAGCTCTGCCTGGGCGCGGGTGTTGACGAAGACGATGGAGAGCGGGGCGGCGCGGACCCGCTCGTAGATCTCGGGCACGGCGTGCATCGCCATATGCCCGGCCCAGGGCAGGCGATCCTTCGTGCGCAGGATCTCGATCGCGGGCTCCGCCCCGGCACGCCCGCGGATCAGGCGCACGGTTTGCGGATCGCGGCCGTCGCGGGAGAGCCAGGAGCGCAGGGCCGCCGGGCTGGCGACGGTGGCGGAGAGGCCGACACGGCGCGCACGCGGGGCGATCGCGTCGAGCCGCGCGAGCCCGAGGGCGAGGAGGTCGCCCCGCTTGGTGCCTGCGAGGGCATGGATCTCGTCGACGATCACGGTGTCGAGACCACGGAAGAGGTCGCCGGCATCGACGTAGGAGAGCATCAGCGCGAGGCTTTCCGGCGTCGTCATCAGGATCGGCGGCGGGCGCTTGCGCTGGCGTTCGCGCTTGGCCTGGGGGGTGTCGCCGGTGCGCGTTTCCGCCGCGATCGGCAGGCGGAGCTCCGCGATCGGCGTTTCGAGGTTGCGCTGGACGTCGACCGCCAGCGCCTTCAAGGGCGAGATGTAGAGCGTGTGGAGGCCCGGCCGCGGCCGCTCCAGGAGGGCCGAAAGGGTGGGCAGGAAGCCGGCCAGCGTCTTGCCGCCGCCGGTCGGTGCGATCAGCAGCACGTCCTCCCGCGCGCGGGCGGCCTCGACCAGGGCCAGCTGATGCACGTGCGGCGTCCAGCCGCGCCCCCTGAACCAGCCCAGGATCTCCGGCGGCAAGAGCTCATCGGGGCGATTGATGGCGCGGTCTGCCATGATTGCGGGCGTGGCCCCTGGCGGCGTAAGGCTTCCTGGCGAGGCACGACCAAAGCAGGGTGACCGGGCATGAGCAATGAGACGAATTCCGCCGGCGGCGCGGCTCCCTTGGGCATCCTGTGCGCGATCCCGCAGGAGATCGAGCATCTGGCGGAGACCCTGGACCTGGCCGAAACGACGGAGGTCGCCGGCTACACCTTCCGGCGCGGCCGGCTCGACAGCGTCGACGTGGTGCTGGTCGAGACCGGCATCGGCAAGGTCGGGGCAGCCATGGTCGCAACCCTGCTCTGTTATCGTTTCGGCTGCCGGGCGCTGTTGTTCTCCGGTGTTGCCGGCGGGCTCGACCCGCAACGCGCGGTCGGCGACGTGGTCGTCGGCACGTCCCTCATCCAGCACGACTACGGCGCGATGATCGAGGAGCGGATCAAGGCCTACCGCCCCGGCGTGCCGCCGCTGCCGGGGTTCGAAGGGCCGCTCGACTTCGCAGCCGACCCGGATCTCGTCGCCCGCGCGCGCGATGCGCTGGCCGGGGTCCTGCTGCCGCCCCTGTCGGCCGCGGCCACAGGCGAACAGCGCCGGGTGCCGGAGATCGTGTTCGGCACGATCCTGACCGGCGACACCTTCGTCAACTGCGAGGATACCCGCCGCCGCCTGCACCTGGAGTTCGAGGGATTGGCGGTCGAGATGGAGGGGTCGGCGGTCGCCCAGGTGGCCGAACGCTTCGAGGTCCCGCTCCTGGTCGTGCGCGCGCTGTCGGACCTCGCCGGGGCGGAAAGCCACATGGACTTCCACGCCTTCCTCAACGAAACGGCGACCAATGCGGCACTCCTGATCCGTCGACTGGTCCCGATCGTCTGACGCGCGCCCTCAGCGGGTGCGCAGGTAGAGCGTCAGCATCGAGCCGGAGATGGTGATCGCCCCGCCGACGGCGTCCCAGCCGTCGACAGCGGCGAGATCGACAAGGCCGAAGGCGGCGTAGACGCTTTCGATCAGGAAGGCGAAGAACGGGGTCACCGCAAGAAGCGCCATGTAGTTGGTCATCTTCATGTCGCGGATCGCGATCAGCGAGCCGAACATGGCGAAGGTGCGCGGCAGCGCCCCCAGCGTCAGGCCGGTCACCAGCGCATCCGGGTCGAAGAAGGCGCCGACCGACGGGACGGACGCCGACAACGGCCCGTAGAGCGGCCTGCCGGCGGCGTCCTGGAGGCCCGCCAGGATCATGAGGGCGACGAGGAAGACGATCGCCGTGACCATCAGGACCGCGCCGACATAGCCCGCCTGGTCGACCAGGGTCTTGGCCTCCCCGCCGACCGGGTGCAGCTCGGCGAAGCGGGAGAAGATCAGGATGATCGGGAAGGTCATGAAGATCGACCCGAGCGCCCACCAGGGCACGTCCGCCTCGAGCCGGGCGGCGACCATCCCGGAACCGGCGACGATCATGAGGAGGCCGGGCCATTCCCGGGTGGGTGCGCGCGCCCGGAACAGAAGCCAGGTCGCGATCGCCATGAATGCGGTGCGGGAGATCGCGATCAGTTCCGCCTCGGTCCCGGTGATCGCCAGGAGTGCGAACAGATAGAGCGTCAGCTCGATGATCCGGAAGATGCCGTAGCCCCAGCTGTACGGGCTTCTCAACCCGTTGAAGGCGGTCGGCCGGCCGCCGCCGAGGACCAGCAGGATGAGGCCGCCGAACAGCATGGAGTGGGTCGAGAACACCAAGGGTTCGACCCCCAGTGTCCCGACGGCGTAGCGGTTGGTTGCGATGATGAAGGCAAAGCCGATCACCGACATCCCGCCGAGGACGAAGGCCCGGGCGGGGATCGGCGGCTCGGGCAGGACGCCCGCACCCTGGCCCGTGCCGACGGTCATGGCTGACCCGCAGGGCTGAGGCCTTGCCCGAAGATGTCGGGGGCCGCAGTCTTTCGCGCCCGATTCTGAACCGATGAAGCCGGCACCCGTTCGTCACTTTCTTATCTTGTCGAGCCACCCAGCGATGCAGCCTGCGAACAGCGTTCTTTCCGGATACGGCACAACCGTTTTCGAGGTGATGTCCCAACTGGCACGGGAACACGACGCGATCAACCTCGGCCAGGGGTTTCCGGACCAGGACGGCCCGCGCGACATCCTGGAAGCCGCGAGCCGCGCCATCCTCGACGGCCCCAACCAGTATCCGCCGATGATGGGTCTGCCCGACCTGCGCCAGGCGGTGGCCGCCGCCAACGCGCGCTTCTACGGGATCGAGGTCGACTGGCAGCAGGAGGTGATGGTCACCTCCGGCGCGACCGAGGCGCTGACCGACGTGCTGATGGCGCTGATCGAACCGGGCGACGAGGTTGTCCTCATCGAACCGCTCTACGACTGCTATCTGCCGATCGTCAGGCGCGCGGGCGGCGTCCCGCGGCTGGTCCAGATCAACCCGCCGGACTGGCGGCTCGACCGCGATCGCCTGGCGGCCGCCTTCTCCGACCGGACCAAGCTGATCCTCCTCAACAACCCGCACAACCCGGCGGCCAAGCGCTTCGATGACGGGGAACTCCAGGCGATCGCCGACCTGGTCGTCGCGCACGACTGCTATGCCGTCTGTGACGAGGTCTACGAGCATCTGGTCTTCGACGGCGCACGACACGTTCCGCTGATGACCCTGCCCGGCATGCGCGAACGCACGGTGCGGATCGGATCGGCCGGCAAGACCTTCGCGCTGACCGGCTGGAAGGTCGGCTACGTCACGGCCCATCCGAGCCTGATGCAGCC
>CAYNIS010000086.1:3591-10912 GCA_964397055.1 uncultured Rhodospirillaceae bacterium
CTTCACGACCCCGCCGCATCTCCAGGCCGCCGTCGCCCACGGCCTGGCCAAGGATGACAGCTACTTCCGGGACCTCGCCCAGGGCCTTGCCGACAAGCGCGATCGCTTCCGCGCCGGGCTCGAGCGCATCGGATTCGGCGTGTCGCACGCCGAGGCGACCTACTTCATCACCGCCGACTTCCGTCCGCTCGGCATCGCCGGCGACGATGTCGCGTTCTGCCGGCGGATGACCGTCGAAGCCGGGGTCACCGCGGTCCCGGTGAGCGCCTTCTACCAGCCGGGCGGCGAGAGTGCGCACGATCACTTCGTGCGCTTCTGCTTCGACAAGCAGGTCGGCGTGCTCGACGAAGCGATCGAGCGTATGGCGCGCTGGCTCGGCCGGCGCGCGGCCGTGGCCTGACCGGCCCGGCGACGGCGAACCGCAACCCCCCGCCCCTAAACGCTTCTGTAACCAAATCCGCCTTAAAGTTTAGGGGTTCAAAACAGATGCATCGACCGCTTCCCGGGGCGCGGAACGAACCCGTGCGCCGACAGCTGACTTGCGTCCAACCGGCACCGGTGTCGCCCGGTCGACCGACGGCCTGAAGCCCAGGCCCGAGGCGGAGACCGAATAGCGGGGGTCCCACCGCATGATCCGATTGAGGTCTGCATTCGGCCATGGCCGTGCCGCTGCCCGGTTGAGAGACCAGCGCGCCGTCGATGCGCGGGCGATCATGCGCTACTTCCTGTCGCCGGGCTTCGGCCAGGCGATGGTACCCGTCATCCAGTCCCTGCGCTGGATCATTCCGGTCGTCGCCCTGATCCTGGTCGATGCCGGCCTGATCCCGCGCAGCCATGCGGCGGCCCAGCGCGCCGCGGCGGGCCAGGGCAGCATCGGGGAGGTGCTGGCGGTCGCCGCGTCGAACCTCAAATGGCGGCTCGACGCCCTGCCCCAGATCGTCATGTTCGCCTCGGTCGTGGGCCTCTTGACCTTCGGGATCGGCCTGGTCGTGATCCTGGGTTTCGGTGCCGGCACGGCCGCCGCCCAGATGACCGGCAGCTGGTTCTCCGCCGACGACATCGGGTCGGTCTGGATTCGCAACATCTTCGGCGTCAGCGGTGCCAGCAGCCTCAGCGGCACGACAGCCCTCGCCCCGATGCTGACGACCTACTCGCTGGGGTGCACCGCACTCGCCATGCTGGTTCTGGTCTGGCAGGGCATGCACAAGGTGTTCGACACCATGGCGACCGGCAGCCTTCTGGGTCGCGGCACCAAGCAGATTTCCGCCCCGGTGCGGCTGTTGATGGCGTTCGGGCTGCTGATTCCGATCCAGGGCGGGTATTCGGCCGGCCAGCTGGTGGTGATCCGCGCGGCGGAGGCCGGGTCGGCGCTTGGCACCAACATCTGGGCGGCGTTCGCAACCAACGTGCTGTCCGGCGAAATGCCCCTGGTGTCGCCGAACCCGCCGAACCTCGCCAAGCTTGCGACCGACATCCTCATGCAGGAGGTCTGCCGACAGGGCCTGAACCAGGAGCGCGCCCAGTACATCATCGCGCGCGGCGGCGATCCGTCGGTGCCGTTCGTCAACATCGTCAATGAATCGGTGACGCGCGACCCGGGTCTCTGGGACATGATCACGTCGTTCAGCAACGACCCGGTGGTGGTCGGCGTGCGCGAGGTCTATCAGGAAAGCGACACCCAGGACGACATCTGCGGCTGGGTCCAGTTCGACAACGCCACGTTCGAGACCGGCGAGGACATCTTCGACGACTGGATGACGTCGGGGACGGCGCCGTCGACCAATTCCGGCGTGGCCGGCGCCCAGGCGATCATGAACGCCCATGTCGCGACGGTGCACAATGCCCGCGGGCGCATGGCGCCGGAGGCGGCGCGCATCCTGTCCTACATGCTGCCCTGGGGGGCGAACTACCACGCCGGGGGCTCGCCCAACGTCAACATCGGAACGATGGTCACCGATTTCTCACGCGACCTGGCCCAGGTCGTCGGCACGCAGATCCTGGCGATGCAGGGCGAGACGGTCGACCAGATCGGCAACGAGGTGATCGCCCAAGGCTGGATTGCCGCCCCCACCTACTTCCACCGCATTGCCCGCATCAATGCGTCCCTGATGGATGCCACCAACATGGTGGCGAAGTCGGAGGGACCGAAGGCGCGTCGGGTTTCCGAACACAATCAGGAAGTCGGCGCGGCGGTCGGCTGGCTGCAGTCGCGAATCGACGTGTTCCTGGCCCAGTCGGGCGGTGGCGCGCCCCAGACCGGGGAGATCCACGACCTCGGCAACTTGAGCGACTCCGACCTCGACGACCTCGAACCGGGCGAGGGCGTGTCCGGCCGGACGGAATACGACCGCGATCGTGACCGCGTCGACCTGGGCCCGAACGAGTTCCTCAGCCGGATCACGCCATCGCGCACGATCATGTTCAACTTCGACAGCAACAATCCGCTGGCGGAGATGGCAGCGCTCGGCCACAGCCTGATCCTGGCGGCAATGCCGTTCTTCGTCGTCGGCCTCGTCGCCGACGTGCTGCCGGAAATCCTCGAAATCGGCGTCGACATCGACGCCAGCGCATTCGCCGGCTTCCTCTACATGATCGGCAGCATGATGCTGATGGCGGGGCTGACGTTGTCCTACGTGCTGCCGCTGTTCCCGGCCGTGCGCTTCATCTTCGGCATCCTGACCTGGCTGATCGCCGTCTTCGAGGCGGTGATCGCGGTGCCGATCCTGGCGCTCGCGCATATGAAGGACGATGGCCAGGGCCTCATCGGTCCCCTGGCACAGAAGGGCTACTTCGCCGTTCTCCAGGTCTTCCTGCGCCCGACCCTGATGTCGTTCGCGCTGGTCATATCGCTGCTGTGCTTCAACACCATCATCGGCATCTTCAACCAGATCTTCGTGCCGGTGCTGATCGAGGCGACCGGCGGTCTGGATCTGCTGGAGATGGTGTTCGCCAGCGTCTTCTACATCATGTGCTGCTACACGCTGGCGAACGCGTCCTTCAAGATCATCGACATGCTGCCGAACGAGGTCATGCGGTGGCTGGGCGGCGACGCCATGGGCGATCTCGACGCGACCAACACCACGACCAGCTTCATGCAGCGCGCGATCCAGACCGGCGTGGCCTACCGCGCCGGCAGCGGCCTTCTGGGGTCCGCCCAGGGCGCCGCCCGCGACGTCGGGCGCGGTGCCGGGTCGATCACGGAACGGCTCAACCGCGAGCGTCGCGACCGTCGCTACCGCGAAGAGCAGGAAGAGCTCATGCGGAAGGAAGGCTACAACCAGGCGGCCTATAGCGAAAACGACTACCGCCAGACCGTGATCGAGGAGTTGCGGCGCATGAGGGAGGACCGCATGCGCAACGACGGCGATGACGGGCCAGGGCTTCCCGGCGGGCCGCCCGGCAGCCGATCGGGCGGACCGCCAGGGGGCGACGGAGGCGGTGGGCCGCCTACCAGAACCGCCTGACCTGACGGGTGAGGCTCTCACCGGTGGTGTTGCGCAAGGGAGTTGTTAAGCCGGCGCATGCGAAAACCGGGGGAGCGGCAAGGATGGATCAGGGTCGGCCGGCAGCCCCGGAAGGTGCTGCAGCCGAACCCGGGACAGAGATTGAGGACGACTGAATCGGCCGCCGGTACGCGCCAGCCCCTGGAGGGGGTCATGCGAGGCCGGAGACCAGGCGACAAGGCGACGGACGGCGGGGCCGATCTGATCGCGTAAACCAAGGTGGTCAGCCATGATCGGGTCGCATGCTTCCGAGGTCAATTCGCGCGCCGTCGCGGGTTACCTGTTCAGCCCCCAGATCGGACAGGGTCTGGTGCCGGTGATGCAGGCGGCAGGCTGGATCTTCCCGGTCATCGCCATGATCCTGATCGATGTCGGGCTGATCCCGCGTGCCCACCCCACCGCGGTCAGGGGCATGCGTGGAGAAGCCGGCTTCGGCGAGCTGATCGCGGTCGCCGTCAGCAACGTCACGCTGAGATGGCAGTCGTTGCCGCAGATCGTGATGTTGAGCGCGATCATCGGCCTTGTCGCCTGTGCCGTGATCACGCTGGTCCTGATCGGCTTTGGCACCACCGCCGCCTTCGCCCAGATGTCCCTGTTCGAGGCGAACGACATCGCCAAGGGCTGGCTCGACCAGCTGTTCGGCGTCGGCGGGGCCGGCATTCCGACCAATGCCGCCTTCCCGACCATGCTCGCGACCTATTCGAACGGCTGCCTGGTTCTGGCCGGCATCATCGTCACCTATTCCGCCGGCGTGATCGTCCTCGAAACCGCAACGACCGGCGTCTTCTTCGGCAAACGCCATTCGATGGTGTGGGCCCCGGTGCGCCTGATCTTCGCGCTCGGCCTCCTGGCGCCGATCGGCGGCGGCTACAATTCCGGCCAGCTGGTCGTCCTGAAGATCGCCGAATGGGGCTCGGGCCTCGGCACCAATGTCTGGACCTCCTTCGCCGAAGGCATCCTCACCGGCGACATGCCGCTCGTCTATCCGAACCCGCCGACCATGGACGACCTGGTCGCGACCATCTTGATGTCGGAGGTCTGCAAGGGCGGCCTCGACCTCGAGAACATGACCCAGATCGCCGCCTCGACCGGGTCGGGCGTCCAGATGAGCGATCCGGCGAACCATGCCGTCACGGTCGTGAGCCAGGACCTGACCCGCGAAAGCACGATGTGGGAGGACGCGGGCAACATCTTCACCCTGAACTGGTCTTCCGTTGGTGATGCGGTCGTGATCGGCACCAAGGAAGTCTACATGAAGATGGATACGCAGGATTCGATCTGCGGCGAAATCCACTACAACGCCGAGGCCTATGACAGCGGCGGCTCCACGCTTGAAGGCTACCTCCGGAACGACAGCGTCCCGGCCCCTTCGAGCCCGCCGATGTCGGCCGCCCAGGCGATCCTGTCAGCGCACGAGACGACCGTTGCCAATGCCCGTGGCCGGCTTCGGGCGGAGGCGATGCGCCTGTTGTCCTTCGTCCACCCGGCCGGCCCCAACTACGAGGCGGGCGGGTCGCCGCAGATCGACCTGGGGGCGATGACCACCGACTTCGCGCGCGACCTCGCGATGGCGATCGGCAATGCGATCAACGCCATGCAGGGTCAGACCGACGAACGCATCGGGGCGGAGATCCGCGCCTATGGCTGGATCGGGGCGGCGACCTTCTTCCACCGCATCGCCCGGGTGAATGCCGCGATCATCGACGCGTCGAGTTCGCTGCCGACCTTCGTCAAGCCGAATGACGGCCTCGTCGAAGACGTCTCGCCGGAAACCTATGACGCGATGGCCCGCGTGCGCCAACGCCTGCAGGTCTACCTGGCACAGCGCGGCAACGTCTCCGCACAGAACGCCGCCCTGCGCGACGATGTCGAAGAATCCAAGGGCCGCAACGCCTCTGTCGAGAAGATCCTGAGCGGCATCCGCCCGTCCTCCACCCTGATCTTCAACTTCGACAGCCCGAACCCGCTGAACGAGATCTCGAACCTCGGCCACTGGCTGGTCGGGCTCGCCCTCGTGATGATGACGGTCGGCCTCGTCCTCGACGTCATTCCCTGGTTCGACGCCTCGGGCTTCGCCGGGTTCCTGTTCACCGTCTCGGGCATCATCCTGAGTGCCGGCTTCACGCTCGGCATGGTGCTGCCGCTGATCCCGGCGATCCGCTTCACCTTCGGCATCCTGACCTGGCTGGTGGCGATCTTCGAAGGCCTGATCGCCGTCCCGATCCTCGCCCTTGCCCACCTCCGCACGGATGGCGAGGGATTGATGGGGCCGCTTGCCCAGAAGGGCTACTTCATGATGCTGCAGATCTTCCTGAGGCCCACGCTGATGGTGTTCGGGCTGGTCGTGGCGCTGATGTGCTTCAACACCATCATCGGCATCATGAACCAGATCTTCGTGCCCGCGATCATCGACGCACAGGGCGGGCTCGGCATCTTCAGCACCCTGTTCATGTCCATCTACTACTGCATCGTGTGCTATACGCTGGCGAACGCCTGCTTCAAGATCATCGACATGATGCCGAACGAGATCCTGCGCTGGATCGGCGGCGACGCGATCGGTGACCTCGACAGCACCAACGAAACCCAGCACATGATGATGGCCGCGGCCGGTAGCGGCATGGCGATGGCAAGCGCCGGCCACTCGGCGTCGGCGTCGATGGGCAGCCAGATGCGCAACCACCGCCAGCAGAACAAGGCCAAAGCTCAGCACGAGCAGGAGCAAGGGGAAACCCGCGAATTCCGCAGCGAGGTGCTGAACAACCTGCAGGGGATGCAGGGCGGCGGCGGAGGTGGCGGCGGCGACGGCGGCGACCCGCAGGTCAACGTCAGCAAGGACGAGGCATAGACGGACCCCGCCTCCTGCCCAACGCGGGCGGGAGGCGGGGGCCATCACAGGCGACTCGCCGGCCGGAACCTGGAAAAGGCCGTCTCCGAAGGGAGGCGGCCTTTTTCGTTCGAGCGCAAATCCCGAGCAGACTTCATCAGTCAGCGACGACGATTTGCGCTTCTGCCTCTCGCCTGCGCCGGCGCGGGGCGCATACTCAATGTGCCGCTCACCTGTCGCCGCCGTCTCGGAAACCCCATGAACCGCCTCGCCGCCAACCACCCGAGCCGATGGGTGGAGGTCCGTCCGGAGGGGCTCTACGTGCCCGCCGCGGACCTCTACATCGACCCGGCACGCGGCGTTCCGCGGGCGGTCGTAACCCACGCCCATTCCGACCACGCACGCCCCGGCCATGCTGCGGTCCTGGGCACGGCGGAGACGCTTGCGATCATGCGACAGCGCCTGGGCGACCAGGCCGGGGGAACGCACCAGGAGCTTGGGTATGGCCAACCGATCGACATCGGGGACGTGCGCCTGACCCTGGTGCCGGCCGGCCACGTCCTGGGCTCGGCCCAGGTGGTGATCGAACACGAAGGCGCGCGCCTCGTCGTTTCCGGCGACTACAAGCGCGAGCCGGACCCGACCTGCGCGCCGTTCGAACCGGTCCGCTGCGACGTCTTCGTGACGGAAGCGACGTTCGCCCTGCCGGTCTTTCGCCACCCCGACCCGATGGCGGAAATCGGCCGCCTGACCGACAGCCTCGCCCTGTTTCCCGACCGCGCCCATGTCGTCGGGGTCTACGCGCTGGGCAAATGCCAGCGACTTCTGGCTCTCCTGCGGGCCGCGGGCCATGACCGGCCGATCTATCTCCACGGGGCGCTGATGGCGGTGACCGAGCTCTACCAGCGCTTCGGCCAGGATTTCGGCGACGTGCGCCCGGCAACCGGTATCGACAAGGCGGAGCTCTCGGGATCGATCGTCCTCGCCCCGCCCT
>CAYNIS010000087.1:0-10790 GCA_964397055.1 uncultured Rhodospirillaceae bacterium
GTGGCCGATGAAGGTCGTGCCAAGTCCGTGACGCTCGAAATAGGGCGGCTCGAACGGCAGCAGCACCAGCAGGTGGTCAAGGAACCGGGCGATCTTCGCCGCCCTGCCCGGGCGCCAGGCCCAGACCGTCGGTGCCACCATATGGACGAAGCGTGTCCCCGTTACCTCGCCGCGACGTTTCAGCCGCTGGACCACGCGGAAACAGAAATCGGGCGCGTCAATGGTCACCAGCATGTCCGGTGGATCGGCCTCTATCGCCGCCACCGTCTGGCTGAGCCGCGACATCAGGCGCGGCAGGTGGCGCAAGACCTCCGCCAGACCCATGACAGAGAGATCGCGCATCGGGAACCAGGACGACAGACCCGCTGCCGTCATCGCCTCGCCGCCGATACCGTCGATCCTGAGGCGTGGCCCGGCCTTGTCGCGCAACGCGCCGATCAGGCGCCCCCCCAGAAGATCGCCGGACGGTTCGCCGGCGATGACCGTCACATGCAGATCGGGACAGTCCGTCACCGCTGCGGCCCCGCGACATCAATGCCGACCAGGAACACCCCGGCGGCATCCGCCCGCCGGATCATCTCGTCACGGGCGATCGCCAGGGTGGCGTCCGTCTCGACCGCGAGACCGCGAAGGCCCGCCGTGGCAATCGCCTCGACAGTGGCCGGCCCGACCGTCGGCAAGTCCGCGCGCCGTTCCTGACCGGGTTTGGCGAGCTTGATCAAGACACCACCCGGCCCTTCCCGCTGCAGCGCCCCGGCCCGCTGGATCATGCGGTCCGTCCCCTCGATCGCCTCCACCGCGAGGACCAGACCTCCCTGAACCACCGCGGCCTGCCCGACATCCGCGCGCCCCAACGCCACGACGACGGCAGCCGCGCGCTCGATGTCCGCTCGGGCTTGCGCGTCCGGCTCGTAGCTGCCCCAGACGCCGGCGGGGGCCAGGGCATCGTCGAGCACATCCGGCACCGCCAGCAGGCGAAACCCCTCGCCTTCCAGTTCCCGGACCACCGCCGACAGCAGTCCGTCGTCGCCGAGCGCCGCAATACCAGCGCGCGCCATCAGGCGGGCCGCCCGCCAGTCCGGGCGCAGTTCGACGAGGGACGGCCGCCGGATCCGTCCGGCGAGAACCAGATCGCGCGCCCCGGCGGCCTTCAGGCGATCGAGTGCCGTCCCCGCCGCACCGAGGCGGACCCACGCATGGGGCACGCCGTCGACGGTCGCGTCGTCGGTATGGCCGGGGAAGGCCAGGACGAAGACCGGACGGCCCTCTTGCAGGGCCTGATCAACGATCTGCCGCGGCAGCGCGCCACCGCCGGCGATCACACCGAGCACGGAGGCGCTGTCCATCGGCCGGGCGGTCAGCCTCTCGGCAGGCAGAGCGCCCTCGACGACTTGGTCTGGATGAAGTCGACGATGTGCCGGACATTGGCATTGCCGCCGTAGTGGTCGGCAACGCTGTCCACGCGTTCGGCCAGGGTACCGTCGGGTCCGAACATCATGCGGAAGGCCGCGCGCATCTGGTTGATCTCTTCATCGGCGAAACCGCGTCGCTTCAGGCCGACCAGGTTGAGACCCGCCAGACGGGCGCGGTCCCCCAACACCAGGCCATAGGGGATGACGTCGTGCTCGACCCCCGACATGCCGCCGATCATCGCATGGGCACCGATCCGGACGAATTGGTGCACGGCCGACAATCCGCCCAGAATGACGTCGTCGGCCAGGATCACGTGGCCCGCCAGGGTCGCGTTGTTCGCCATGATCACCCGGTTGCCGACCCGGCAGTCATGGGCGACATGGGCGCCGACCATGAACAGACCGTCATCGCCGACCGACGTCTCCATGCCGCCGCCCTCGGTACCCGGGTTCATCGTGACGTATTCCCGGATCCGGTTGCGCGCGCCGATGGTCAGCGTCGAGGGCTCGCCCGAATACTTGAGGTCCTGCGGGGCAAGGCCGAGAGAAGCGAACGGGAAGACCTGAGTGCCGTCGCCGACGGTGGTGCGTCCGTCGACGACCACGTGGGAATGCAGGCGGACGCTGTCGCCTAGGCGAACATTGGGTCCGATGCAGCAGAAGGGGCCGATCGCCACGTCCGCGCCGAGCTCGGCCCCGGGATCGACAATCGCCGTCGGATGGATTTCGACGGACATGGTCAGCCGTCGACGATCATTGCGGAATAGGTCGCCTCGGCACACAACTGGCCATCGACCTTGGCCTCGCCGCTGAACTTCCAGACCGAACCGCGCCGGTGCTGCTTGTGCACGTGGATATGGACGCTGTCGCCCGGCACCAGAGGCCGGCGAAAACGGGCATTCTCGATCGACATGAAGTAGACGAGCTTGCCTTCGGCATCGGGCCCCAGAGTGTGGACGACGAGGATGCCGGCAGTCTGTGCCATGGATTCGATGATGAGAACGCCGGGCATCACCGGCTTCAGCGGGAAATGGCCCTGAAAGAACGGCTCGTTGATCGAAAGGTTCTTGAGCCCGATCGCGGACTCCCCCGGCACCAGTTCCAACATGCGGTCGACCATCAGCATGGGGTAGCGATGCGGGATCATCTCCATGATGCGGTGGATATCCAGCATCGTCACGGTCTCGGCACCGACCGCATCATCCATCTTGATCGCCCTTTCCCTTCGCCAGCTTCGCGAGCGTGGCAACCTCCCGCCAGTGCTGCCGAGCCGGCACGGCGGGGCTGCCGGCAACACGTCCACCGGCCGGCACGTCGCGCATCACCCCGGACTGCGCGCCGACCTGTGCCCCGTCACCGATGGAGAGATGGCCGGTCAGACCCGACTGCGCGGCGAGCACGGCATGGCTGCCCAGCACGGTGCTGCCCGACACTCCGGATTGGGCGACAATCACACAATGTGGCCCTATTCGGACGTTGTGCCCGATCTGTACCAGATTATCAATCACGCTCCCGCGGCCGATCACCGTGTCGGGGCCGGCTCCCCGGTCGATGGTTACGTTGGCGCCGATCTCGACGTCATCCTCGATCACGACACGGCCCAGTTGCGGCACCTTGACGTGCCCGCCCAGGCCCATGGCAAAGCCGAAACCGTCCTGGCCGATCCGGGCCCCTGGATAGATATGGACCCGCGCGCCGATCAGGGCGTGGCTGACCGAGGCGTTGGCCCCGACCACGCTGTCGTCGCCGATCACCACGCCGTCGCCGATCGTGACGTTGGGCGAAATCCGGCACCGCTCGCCCAGACGGGCGCGGCGGCCGATCACGGCGCCCGCCCCGAGAGTGGTGCCGTGACCGATCTCAACCGTGTGGTCATAGATCGCATGAGGGGAGATGTGTCCGCTGCCGATAACCTCCGGATAGAAGGCCTGGGCGGCACGGGCATAGGCCCGGTAGGGGTCGTCGACCAGGAGCAGCGCCATTCCCGGCGGTGCCCGATCCGCTAGGGCCGGCCGGACGAACGCCGCTTCCGCGGTCGAGCGGGCGAAGGCGTCGGTGTACTTCCGATTGTCGAGAAAGCTGAGGTCGCCCTGCGCGGCCGTGTCGAGCGGTGCCACGTCCCGCAGCACACGGTCCGCGTCCCCGGGACACCCCGGCTCAGCCCCCGTGAGGCTGGCGATTTCGGCGACCGTGAAGGGTCCCTGGACCTGGAAAAAACGCGGATCGGCCATAACCCTGACCCTCGGTGCCGACGTGGAGGATGCCCGGCGGCCGGATCAGTTCGGGGCCGGCAGGTTGACGGTAACCGACGGCAACTGTGCGTTCAGCCGTTCCATGACCGGCTCAGTCAGGTCGAGCGCACGCTGGGCGAGGACCACATGCTGGCGGGACAGGACGATGTCGACGCCCTGCTCCTGGGCGATGTTGGCCACGACCTCCAGGATCTTGGACTTGATCTGATCACTGGCCGCACTGAACGCCTGATCGAGGCCGCGCATCCGGTCCTGCACCTGGCGCTCCACCTCAGCGACGCGGCCCTGGAACTCGCGCATGCGTTCCTCGAACGCATCGGGCGCCAGGACCGTGCGCTGCCGGCGCAGGTCCTGCTCCCCCTCGCGCAGTTCGGCCTCGCGCGCCTGCATCTCCTCCTGCACCGTCCGGCGCGCGGAATCGAGCTGGCCTTGAATGGCCTTCGCCGCCTCCGACTGGGTCAGGATCGCCTGGATATCGACGACCGCGACGACCGGCGGCTCAAGCTGAGCCTGTGCCGGCGACGAAGCAGCCAGGGCTAGGAACGCAACGGCGAAGATGGCCGCGACGGCCCGGTGAAGGAAGCCCAGCATCCGTGTCACCTCTAACGGGTCAGAAACGGGTTCCGAAGGAGAAGCGGAAGAGTTCGGTGTCGTCGAACTCCTCCTCCGCCACCGGGTAGGCAAGATCGACACGCAGCGGTCCGAGCGGCGACCGCCAGGAAATGCCGGCACCGACCGATGCCCTCAGCGCCTCCGTGTCGACCACTTCGGCGCCATCATCATCGACATCGCCCAGCGTGCCAAGGTCGCTGAACAGATGGCCCTTGATGCCGAACTCGTTGGGCAGGCCGATCGGGAAGCTCGCCTCGGCCGAGGCCCGGGCAAAGCGGTTGCCGCCGAGGGCGTCGTCGGTCGCGAGGTCGCGCGGGCCGATGCCGGCAACTTCGAACCCGCGCAGCGTGTCACCGCCGATGAAGAAGCGATCGCTGATTTCAACATCCTGGCCGAAGCCGACGATGTAGCCGATTTCCGACGACAGGGAGAGAACGACGTTCTCAAGGACGGAATGATAGTAGGCACCGCCCAGCCGGTTGCGGATATAGCGGGCATCGCCGCCCAGGCCGGCAAGGTCGGTGTTTAGGCGCACGACGAAACCGCTCGTCGGCTCGAGACGGCTGTCACGCCGATCATAGGTCAGGAGCTGGCCGATGGCGGAGGTGATGCGCTGGCCTTCCTGTTCCTGAATGAAGCGGGATGCGCCGACGCCGACATTCTCGATCTCGTTGTTCTCGAACGTGTAGCTCAGCCGTTGGCGCAGATTCTCGCTAAGCGGATAGCCGAGGCGGAAGCCGAAGCCGGTCGTCGCCTGGTCGAACGAGCTCTCGTCCTGGAAGTCGCGGGTCACGCGGAAGAGGTCGATACCGGCGGCCAGATCCCGGCCGAGGAAGTAAGGCTCGGTGAAGCTGAGGTCGATTTCCTGACGGTCGCCGGAGATGGTGGTCGCCAGCGACAGGTCCTTGCCCTCGCCGAGGAGATTGCGTTCGCGGATGCGCAGGTCCGCCAGCGGCCCGTCCTGGGTCGAGAAGCCGGCCCCGATCGACAGCTCGCCGGTCGACTGCTCGACCACCTCGACATCGATGACCGACAGGTCGGGCTCGCTGCCCTGCTCGATGTTGACCGTCACACGCTCGAAGAAGCCGAGGTCGCGGATACGCTGTTCGGACCGGCGCAGCCGCGCGGTGTTGAACGGGTCGCCCTCGGCGACGAGGAATTCCCGCCGGATCACCTCGTCAACGGTGCGGACGTTGCCGTGGATGTCGATCCGCTCGACGAAGACGCGCGGTCCCTCGTTGATCTGGTAGACCAGATTGATCAACAGGTTCTCGCGGTCGCGGTCGACCCGCGGGCGGATATCGACGAAGGCGAACTGGCGCGTGCCGAGCTCCTCGGTCAGCTGGTCGATGCTCTCCTCGATCTCGTCCGCGTTGTAGGTGTCACCCTCGACCGTGGTGAGCTGCGGGCGCAGCACCTCCGCATCGAGATTGCGGATCTGGGTTTCGAGCTTGATTTCGCCGAAGCGGTAGCGCGGCCCCTCCTCCAGCGTGAAGGTGATGAAGAAGTCCTCGCGATCCGGGCTCAGTTCCGCGACCGACGACACCACGCGAAAGTCGGCATAGCCGCGGGCGAGGTAGAACCGGCGCAGGAGCTCGCGGTCGAAGGCGAGGCGATCCGGGTCGTAGCTGTCGTTGATCGCCAGGATGCGATACCAGGCGGCTTCCTTGGTCTGGATCTCCCCGCGCAGACGACCTTCGGAAAAGGCCTCGTTACCGATGAAGGTGATCCGCCGGACCTTGGTGCGCGGCCCCTCCTCGATTTCGAAGACGAGGTCGAGGCGGTTCTGGTCCAGGAGGATGATCTTCGGCTCCACCGTCGCCGAGAAGCGGCCGTTCCGGCGGTAAATCTCCAGGATGCGGTCAACGTCGGCCTGGACCCGTGCGCGGGTATAGACGACGCGCGGACGCAGCTGGACCTCGGCCGAAAGCTGCTCGTCCTCGATCTCGTCGTTCCCCTCGAACGCGATCCGGTTGATGATCGGGTTCTCGACCACCGTCACCCGCAGGACGTCGCCCACGACCTCCAGCGAGACGTCGGCGAACAGGCCGGTGCCGAACAGCGCCTTCAGGCTTTCGTCCAACTGATCGTTGGAGACGAGGTCGCCCGGGGCCACGGTCAGATAGGAGAGCACCGTCGTCCGGTCGATACGCTGGGCGCCCTCGACCTCGACCGCGCCGATCCGCGGCAGGCCGCCCGCCTGGGCCTGCGCCTCGCCGGCTGTCGATGACAGGAAGAACAGCGCGCACGCCAGCACCATCCATGCCCCGAGCCCGGGTCGTCTGGAAAAGGCGAGCGCGATTGTCTTCATGTTCGGCATCCAAGTGGCCTCAAGACGAGAAGAGCGTGATCAAGTCGCCGATGAACGTATTCCGGGCATCGTTCGTAGTGACGAAAATCACCAAGGTCAAGATAAGCGCAAGACCAACCCGGAAGGCATAGGCCTGGGTTCGGTCCCGCAGCGGCTGCCCCCGTACCGCCTCGATCGCGTAGAACACCAGATGGCCACCGTCAAGCACCGGGATCGGGAAAAGATTGAGGAGACCAAGGTTTACCGACAACACGACCGAGAACATGATCAAGGCAACGATGCCGATTTGTGCGACATCACCGGCAATCATGGCGATACGGATTGGACCGCCCAGTTCCTCGGTCCCCCGCGATCCCGAAATCATCTGGCCGATAGCGGTCAGAGTCTTGGTCGCAATGCCGAATGTTTCGGTGGCACCATAGACAAGCGCCTCACCCACACCGATCGGCTCGATCACGGTGATGTAGGCGCTCGTGACGCCGATCATCGGAAGGACGACCGGATGGTCGAGGCCGGCGACCTCAATCTCGCGCCACTCGGGCGTCAGCGGCACATCCACGACCTCTCCGTCACGGTCGACCGAAAGAACCACAGGGTCGTCGCCCGCGGCGTCCAGGGCCCGGCTCAGCGTGCCGAGCGCATGGACCGGCTGGCCGTCCTGCACCGCCGGCGGCCTGAGCGACGTCACCGGAACGCCGTTGGCCGACAGGATCCGGTCGCCCGGCTCGATCCCGGCCTCGGCGGCCGGCGAGCCCGCCTCCACAGCGCTGACGACGGTCGACAGGCCCGAAGCGACACCCAGCATGCCGCGCGAAGAGGGGCCGAACTGTTCGGTACGCACGACGTCCGGCGTGGCGTCGATCCGGACCTGCCGGCCGGCGCGGTCGACGACGAAGGTCATCGGTGCGTCGAGGTTCATCGACACGCGGTCGACGATGTCGCCGAAGCGCGAGATCGGCTCGCCGTTGATCTCCAGGATCAGGTCACCGGGCTGGAAACCCGCCCGTTCGGCGGCACTGCCCGGCATGATCTCGTTCGCCGCCGGCGGGGTGTAGGACCGGCCGAGGGCAAGACCCATGATCACCAGGACGACGAAGGCGTAGGCGAAATTGGCGATCGGTCCGGCGGCGACGATCAGCGAACGCTGGCCGACGGTCTTGTAGGCGAAGGCGACCGCCCTGTCCTCCGCCGACATCGGCTGATCGTCCGCGCCGTCCTTGCCGGCCTCGGGCGGCGCCTCGGCCTCGGCCTCCAGGCCGGTGGGATCGGCGAAGCCGTACATGGCGACATAACCGCCGAGCGGGATCGCCGCGACCTTCCAGCGTGTGCCGGACTTGTCGTCGAAACCGAAGAGCTCCGGCCCGAACCCGATCGAAAAAGCGTTGACCCGAACCCGGCACAGGCGTGCTGCGATGTAGTGCCCGTACTCGTGAACGAACACGAGCACGCCCAGAACCGCCAGGAACGCCGCGATCCGGTAGAGTTGATCGACGACAGAGGTCAGGATGTCCATCGGCTCCCGTTGTCCCTCAATGACGGACGGGCCTTGCGGCCCGGTGCTTCCCGACCGATGCCCCGGGGGGCCGGCGGGTTCGGCGACACCGGTCAGAGACCGGCCAGTATCTCATTCGCGACACGACGCGCTTCGGTATCCGCGACGAAGACGTCATCGAGACTGGCGAGCGCGGCCGCGGGAACGCGCTCCAGGGTGGCCTCGACGATCCGCTCGATGTCGAGGAACCCGACCCGATGATCGAGAAAGCCCTCAACCGCAACCTCGTTCGCCGCGTTCAGAACGGTCGGTGCGCTGCCGCCCCGGACCAGCGCTTCGCGCGCCAATGTCAGCGCCGGGAACCGTTCCGGGTCCGGCGGCTCGAAAGTCAACGTGCGGAGATTGGCGAGATCAAGGCGGTCGGACGGGGTTTCGATCCGCTCAGGCCAGGCCAGCGCCACGCCGATCGGTGTGCGCATATCGGGGGTGCCGAGCTGGGCCAGCACCGACCCGTCGACATACTCGACCAGCGAGTGGATCACCGACTGCGGATGCACCAGCACCTCGATCTGTTCCTCCGGCATGTGGAACAGGAAATGGGCCTCGATCACCTCCAGCCCCTTGTTCATCATCGTCGCGCTGTCGACCGAGATCTTCGCTCCCATCGACCAAACGGGATGGGCGACGGCCTGTTCCGGCGTCATCGCTGCCATGTCGGCGCGGGGGGTCGTGCGGAACGGCCCGCCGGAAGCGGTCAGGATGAGCCGGCTGACATTCTCGTGGTGGGCCGGGTCGAGGACCTGGAAGATCGCGTTATGCTCGCTGTCGACCGGCAGCAGCGTTGCCCCGTGCGCCTCGATCTCCGCCATCATCAGGCTGCCCGCGCAGACCAGGCATTCCTTGTTGGCGAACGCGACGGCCGTGCCCTGGCGCACGGCGGCCAGCGTCGGGGCCAGCCCGGCCGCGCCGACGATCGCCGCCATCACCAGATCGGCCGGCCTGGCCGCCGCTTCGACCACCGCCTCGGCGCCCGCGCCGACCTCGATCCCGGTGCCCGACAGGGCGGCCTTCAAGTCCGCGTAGCGGTCCGCGTCGGCAATCACCGCGAAGCGCGCGTTCAGCGCCCGTGCCTGGGCAGCCAGCTTGTCGACATCCCGGTTGGCGGTCAGCGCTTCGACGACGAAGCGGCCCTTCGCGTGCTCGATGATCTCGATGGTGCTTCGGCCGACCGACCCGGTCGCCCCGAGGATGGTGACCCGTCGCCCCGGATCCGGGACCTTCAAGGCCTCGCCGGCATCCAAGAGGACCGAAGGCCCGCCCCAGTTCACCAGATCCATTGACTTGCCCCGCCGTAACTCGCCTGTGTCAGAGCCAGGATCGGCGCCGCCGCGATCAGCGCGTCGATCCGGTCCAGGACACCCCCATGCCCCGGAATGAGCCGCCCGCTGTCCTTCCGGTTATACCGGCGCTTCAGCGCGGATTCGAACAAATCCCCGATCTGGCCGACAATTGCCAGAAGAAGTGCCAGAATTGCCGCAGCCATGGGCATCCCGTCGAGGGCCGAGGCATAGGCCGTGCCGATCACCGCGGCCACGACCACGCCGCCGAAGAGACCCGCCCAGGTCTTCTGGGGGCTGATCCCCGGCAAGAGCTTGGCGCCGCCAAGCGACCGGCCGATCAGATAGGCCGCGATGTCGCCGGCCCAGATCACCGCGAACAGGAACCCGATGAGGCCCAGCCCATGCGGGTCCTGGGCCCTCAACCAAAGGATCGCGAGCGCTGCCTGTGCGACATAGACGAGGCCGAAGGAAAGCACCCACAGCGGCGGCGACCGCTCGCCCCCGGCCGGGATCGCGAAGCTGGCATAGATCATCACCGCCAGCACCAGCGCGGTCACCGCGATCTCGACACCGATAAACAGGAAAGCCGCGATCACGGCCAGGAGGAGAGCGCCGGCGATCCAGCCGAGCACCGCGCCGGCGTCGCCGAGGACGATCCGGTGCCACTCTACGATGGCAATGCATGCCACGGCCGCGACAAGCGCCGTGAACGCCCAGCCGCCGGCCATGGCACCGCCGATACCGATCACCGCGAGGACCGCGCCGGAGCCGGCCCGCAAGACCAGTTCGGAACGGTCAGCCGCTACCCACGCAGGCGCCATAGCGCCGCTCCCGCCGCTGGAACTCGCCGATCGCCCGCTCGAGGTCGTCCCGACCGAAATCGGGCCAGTAGGTGTCGACAAAGACAAGCTCGGCATAGGCGCACTGCCAGAGAAGAAAGTTCGACAGGCGCTGTTCGCCCGAGGTTCGGATCAGGAGGTCCGGGTCGGGTATGCCCGCGGTCATCAGGTTGCCGGCCAGGTCGTCGTCGCTAATCGCCGCGGGATCGAGGCTGCCGGCCGCGGCCCGTGCGGCCAGTTGCCGGGCCGCCTGGGTGATGTCGTGACGCCCGCCGTAGGACAGGGCAATGGTCAGGGTAAGCCCGCCATTATCCCGGGTCAGCCCCTCGGCCTGCTCGATCAGGCCTCGGATGTCGGGCGACAGGCGGTCGCGCTCACCGATCACGCCGAGGCGGATCCCGCGCCGGTGCAGGTCGGCCGTTTCCGATCGCAAATAGAAGCGCAGCAACTGCATCAGCTCGCCGACCTCGCTCGCCGGCCGGGCCCAGTTTTCCGATGAGAACCCGAACAGGGTCAGATGACCGATGCCGAG
>CAYNIS010000088.1:0-10789 GCA_964397055.1 uncultured Rhodospirillaceae bacterium
CCAGTGAATCATGCCAACCCCGAGCCCGCTACCGACTTCTTCAACAGCCTGCTAGAGCACTTTCCAGCCGGACGGAATCGGCCCGGCGGTTCGGAAGATGCTCAGGTCCAATTGGTTCGCGCGCGTTCTGAACCGCGATGTGGGCCCACATCACTGGAACGCGTGCTAGAGAGCCCCCTTGGCCCGATCAGACGACGGTCGAACCATCATCCCTTGGATAGGGTCCTTACCTGTCGAGTTCTCGAGAGCCTATGTTTCTGGTTTTTCCCCACTCCGCCCGACGGCGCGGCTGACGACCGACTTGAGGCGCCCCAGCACCCCGGATCGACGGCCCTTCAGTTTGCGCTGGGCCCCGTCCTGCTTCTTGGAGAGTTTGGCGAGGCGCTTTTTCAGGTCCTTGGCGGTTCGTTCGGCTTTCCTCTTCTCCTCCACAGCGATCTTCGCTTCAGACTGGGATTTGGTGATCCGGTCTTCCAGTTTCTTGAGGCGGACAGCCGCTTTCCCCTCCTCCTTGGACCGCTGCCTTTCTGCGGCCGCTGCGACCAACGCTTGTGGTTCCGGGATCTGCGTCGGGAACAGTTCCGATCGTCCGATGCTTGCCGCGAAGTCGACAGCGTCCAGGATCGAGTGCATGCCCATCCGGTCCCCGTCGACGAAGATGCTGTAAAGCACACCATGTGGGTCGACCTGCAGCCCGGTCTTGCGGACCCATTCCTGCGGCGGCGGGAAGTCCAGTTCCCCAGGATCTCGACCGATCCGCAGCCAACTGTCGGTGACCCATTCCCGGCACTCAGCCCGCGCCACCTCGGGCTCGCTGTTGACCTGGGCTGCTGCCTCCTTGAGGAAGTTCCCCCAGTTGACGGCGAGTTCGGTGTCGTCTGGGAACAAAGCCTGTTTAACGTTGTTGAAGCAACCAGCAAGAATTGGGGGGTTCCAGGCGATCTGCTTGAACTGCGGCGGCAGGAACTGGTCCGGCGTCATGCGTGCTTCTGACATGAAGCGTTCAAGGGAACGGTTCCAGCTATCCTGGTCACCATGGGTGCCACCGGCGCTCCTGCCGGAGTGCCCTGTCATCGATAATGGCGCCGCGTGGAAGAAGACCTCTTCCTCGACGAACAGGTTGGCAATCAGCGTGCCGTAATCCGGCAGAGGGTTGAAGAAATAGACGCCTCCCGGAATAAGGGCCCTGACCTTGTCGATCGTTCTGCGGGAGACGAGGTTGTGATAGGTCGGGACGTAGACCCGCACCCCTTCGTAGGCGAGCCAGTTGCGGAGGATGCGTCGGGAGTTCAGGCAGAAGGTACCATCGGGCAGTTTTTCATGGCGTGATCGAAGATCAATTTCCGCCTTCTCCGTCGCGAAATGGGGCGCCCATGCAGCAGCACTGCGCATGTCCAGGCTCAGGTGGTTGCGGCGCCTAACATCCGGCACGTCAGGCCAATAGTAGAGATGGGCCAGCCAGGCCAGCAGGCCGACTTCGTGCTCGGCAATCAGTCCTGTCACGCTTTCCAGGCAATTCGGCATGAGAGCGTCATCGTCACCGATGAAGATCACATAGTCGCCGCTGGTCTGGTTGAGTGCGTCCTCCCAGTTGTCATGCATCGGTAGTCGTTCGTCCGACCGGTGATAGATCAACCGGGCGTCATCGAACTCCTTGACCGCAGCCTCCGTCTCCGGCCCGCTGAAGTTGTCCTGAACGACAACTTCAAAATCTTCATAAGTCTGTTGAAGTACCGATCGGATCGTATAGGGCAGAGTTTGGTGTCTTTCCCGGGTCGGAATACATACCGAGTACTTTGGTTTTCCCATCAAAGATGTTCCCTGATGACTTCCGCAAGCGTTGTTGGTCAGTGGTGGCCGGCAGATGATGACTGGCAGGTTGGTATGCTTGCGAGCCCGCGCAACGTATGAACCGCTCGCATTTGACCCGCGCGGACCATAGCTGGAGCTTGCGAAGGCTGTACAGGAAGCCGGACGGTCAAAAGCAACAAGACGCCCTGATTCTAGCAGGAGCCGACGGACCGGCGGGGCTCCACATTACGATCGGCAGGCGGCGGTTGCGAGCAGGCGAAGAAGACCTTTGGTCGATGGCATGACCCGTTGACGCAGGTCCGGGGTCGATTGCGTCGTCGATGGCGAGCGACGACATCTTGCGGTGACGCCCGACCATTCGGGCGTCAGCGAATCATCAGATATCGAGCAAGTCGTACCCGATCGTCGCTCCGGCCATGCTGCCAATCGTGCCATTGCCGTCAAGATCAGTACCGAACAAGGTCTCGTAGGCTCCGATGTCGTCTTCCGCGATCATCGCCGTGCTCCAGGCGAATTCGCCATCGCTGTTCAGAACCCACATCAGATAATCGCCGTCGTCGTGCTCCCAGATCACACTGTAGAACGGCCCACCGGTCCATTCCGCAGCAATCATCTCCAACTCGTCCCAGGTGTCTGGTCCAAGCGGCGCGCCCGCCATGGTGATGGCACCCGTGGTGCCATTGGAGAACGACAGCCTGTAGGCAGCCCCGATCTGCATGAGACCGACCGTGCCATCGCTTTCGATAACAACGGGCCGATCGATCATCCCGTTGCCGTCAATGTCGAAATCAAAGCGATCCTCATAGAGGGCCACCGATGTGGCATCCATGGGTGCATTGCCCACATAGGCGCCGGTTGCGGACAGTTGCCACAGGAAGCGGGAACCGCTCGAATCCTCCCATAACACCTGATAGCCGCCTCCGCCTTCTTCCGCAGCGACCATGTCCAGGCCGGGGAAGGTGCCGGGGCCGACCGTGGTGCCCCCAAAGCTGACGGCAATGTCCGCCCCGCCTGTGGGCTGCAGTGTGTAGACGCCGAACATGTCGGTCAGCGACACGCCCCCGTCCGTTTCGATCACGCTCCCGGCAGGGTCGATCAAGCCATTGCCGCTGAAGTCGGTAGAGAAAAGGGACTCGTAGCCACTGACGTCCGCACCGGCAATCATCGAAGAACTGTTCAAGAACTCTCCGTTCGAGCCAATCTCCCACATGATGTAGTCGCCACCCGTCGTGCGCCACATCAGCCGATAGCTGGCGCCACCGGTCCATTCTGCGGCAACCATCTCCAGACCTGCATAGGTGTCCGGGCCGACCGGCGAGCCTCCCATCGTGATGGCGCCGGTGCTGCCGTCGGAGAAGCTGATGCGGTAGACGGAGCCGACCTCTACCAGTCCAACGGCACCGTCGTTCTCAATCTGGCTAATCGTGGCAATTGCCCCGTCTCCGTCTATGTCAAGACCGAAGCGCTGTTCCTGTAGGGCCATCGATACGGGATCTGTGCTGGCATTCCCCGCGTATGCCCCGTTCGCAGCAAGGTTCCACAAGAATCGGTTTCCGCTGCCGTCTTCCCAGACGACCTGGTAACCAGCGCCGTACTCCTCCGCGGCGATCATACTGATGCCAGCAAAGGTGGTCGTTTCGACCGGCGCACCGCCGAACGTGATCGTGACCTCCGATCCATCACCGTGCTGCAGCGTGTAGACACCGAACATCTCGCACAGCGTGATGCCGCCGACTGCCTCGATCACCCGTCCGGCCGGGTCGATGGACCCATTCCCGTTCAGGTCGGTTGAGAAGAGTTCTTCGTAATAGCCGATGTCGCCGCCGGCGATGAGTGGAGAGCTGCCCATGAACTCTCCCGACGGGTCGACCTCCCAAATGATGAAGTCTCCGTCGTCCGTGCGCCAGACCAGTCGATAGCTCGCCCCGCCAGTCCATTCTGCGGCAATCATCTCCAGGCCGGCATAGGTGTTCGGACCGATCGGCGATCCGGCCATGGTGATCCCTGCGGTGCTGCCGTCGGAGAAGCCGATGCGGTAGACCGGCCCGATGGCGACAAGGCTGACGGCACCATCAGTCTCGATGTGATTGAGCGTGCTGACGGTGCCGTCGCCGTCAATGTCGAGATTGAACAGCTGCTCGTAGACCGGAACAGACATCGGATCCATCGACGGGTTGCCGGTGTAGGCCCCGTCCGCACCAAGGCTCCAGAGGAAGCGGTCGCCGCTCGCGCTCTCCCAGACGACATGGTAGCCGCCAGTCGAGGCTTCTGCCGCGATCATCGAGAGATCGGGGTATGAGGCCTGGCCGACGGAGGCTCCACCGAAGCTGATATCGATCTCAGCGCCGCTTGCCAGTCTCAATGTGTAGTTGCCGAACATGTCGACGAGGGTGACGTCGCCGTCGCTCTCGATCACGTTGCCGGCGGGGTCGATCGATCCGTTGCCGTTGAAGTCGGTGCCGAACAGGACCTCGTAGCCGCCGATGTCGGCGGACGGAATCATGACCGTGCTGCTGGCGAAAACGCCGCTCCCGTCGATCGTCCACATGACGTAGTCGCCGGCCGTATCCTGCCACATCAGGTTGTAGCCGCCGGCGCCGTCGAATTCCGCCGCAATGATGCCGAGGCCGGCATAGGTGGCGGGTCCGACCGCGGCTCCTCCCATCAGGATCGCGTTGACGCCGCCGGTTGCGTGGAACAGGCGATAGGTGCCGCCAAGCTCATAGAGCATAACGGCGCCGTCGCTCTCGATGACCAATGGGCTCCCGATCAGGCCGTCGCCATCCAGGTCCTGCTGGAACTCCTGCTCCTCGAAGACGACGTGGCCCGCCGGCATGCTGGAGAAGGATGTCGCGTTCCCGCTTCCATCCGTCTGTATCAGCCAGTAGCGCTGGTCCGTGGCATTCCAGAACAGGAACCGATAGCCGCCCGACTGGTCTTCGACGGCCACCCCTTCCAGGTTGCCGAGGGCCACCGGCCAGCTGCCGCTGCTGCCTGTCTGTAGCGTGATCTCCGTTCCATTGGCGAGGACGGCGACGAAGTTGCCGTCCTTGACCCACAAGGCCACATCGCCATGGCCTTCGATCTGGCGGTCAGGCGGGCTGACGTCGCCAAACGCGATCGTCCGGTCGGTGAAGACGAGAAACTCGACGTCGTTTTGAATGCGGTCCGATGAGCCACCCCAGCTGAAGATGATGAAGTCGGCGCCGAAGTCGATCGTGTAGTTGGCATAGGAGCCGGTGAAGTAGGCGTGATCCGTGCCCGACCCGCCGCTGATCAGGTCGGTCCCGCCATATGCCCAGAAGGTGTCGTTGCCGGCGTTGCCGTAGAGTTCGTTGTAGGCTTCGCTGCCGTAGATCGTATCGTGGCCTGAGCCGCCGCGCGCGTTCTCGATCCAGGTGTTGAGGGCGATGCCGATGTTGTAGGTCATCGTGCTCGATGAACCGCCGGCGGAGCTGTAGCGGCCCGGTGTCAAATCGATGATGGCACGTCGCGAGAATCCGGAAAGGTCGAGGGTGTCGATGCCGCCCGCGTCGTAGATCGACAAGACCGGGGAGGAGTTCGAGGCAAAATTGTAGACCCAATGGCCCGCGTTACTGTTGAAGCCGTAGGTCGTGTTGCCGCTTCGGGTCGTCGTATCCGCGCCGTACTTGGCCTGGATGACCATGATGTCATGGACCATCGGCGTCTGGGCGTAGCGACCGTTCCAGTCGCCCCCCGTGTAGCCGGCACTCCAATAGGACATCACTGTCCATTGGTGCGTGTCCCGCACGTACTCAGCGTTCGACTCATAGGTGAAGCCGGAGCCGTTGTAGGCGCCTGGATGGCTGAGCCCGAGCGCATGGCCGACCTCATGCAGGATCGTCATGAACTCGTAGTCGCCATAGTCCGGGCTGTAGAGGCCACCATAACCCTGAGAATTGTACCAGGTCTCCCCACCCTTGGAGGAGCCGGAGGGGTAGTAACCCCAAGCATAGCTGGGCCCGGAGGATGTGTTGGCGAAATTGACCTCGGCGCTGGTCCGGTTGGATGTCTCTTCCAGGAAGCTGGGCTGGATGAGGTCATCCCAGAGGGTCATGACCTCCCGCGACTGCTGCTTCTGATAGCTGGTGAATTCCTGGAAACCGGCCCATTCCGGTCCACCGGTGTAGTCGGCGGACGTATAGAACGAGTACCGGATGACAGACCGCCCACTCCAGGAAGCTCCGCTGTCGATCTGGTTGATGATCTGCGCGTCGGTCAGCGTCGGCTTGGCGTCGAAGGGATCGGTGCCGCCCAGAACATCTTGATCTTGATTAAAACCCGAGCTACATCCGGGACAGTTGCAAAGTGCCTGATCGACTGGGTGAAAGTGCGTCGTCGACATCGTCAGACGTGCCTCCAGGCGGTTACGCGGTAACCATCGGTGCCTATCCCAGCCCGCCGTCCTTCGCTCGGAACGGCTTTCAGCCTCGTACATTCAGCGCAAATGGTACCGCGAATGCCGCCGCCAACCAATTCGGCTGGCGGTCGGTCGCCGCCCGCAGGATCGTGCAACCGGGCGAGGCGGAGCCAACTGTCTGAAAATAAGGGGCTCCTCCGCACCTGCTAAGCCTGGATCCAGACGCATGAGAGACCTGCTCCGGGAGATCGTGGTGTCGGCCAGCGCCCTCACGTTTTGCGAGTATGCTTAAGCAATTTTAAGGACTTTCCGGAGAGCCCGGATTTCTGCGGAAAACCCGGGCAAGGAGTTTGCCGACTCGCAAGCAGTATCGTCGCCAGCGCCAACAGCCGGCGCGCCTGCGCCGCGTCGCGGGAGCCCCGCGCCGCCCCGCGCAGCATGTCGGCATCGAAGTCTGAGCGGAGCGGGATCGGTGCGGCCATGGCAAACATCCTTCTGTTTGCCATGGTGAATCACATCAGCACCCTCAGGGGAATCCCCCGTGAGAGTCGCCATCAGCGGGAGCTGGTATTACACCAACGGCGGTCTGTACGAATGGACGCCGCAAGGCAATGATCCAAGCGGGCAGCCCATTCTGTATGGAGACGGGCCAAGCGTTGAAGCTGGCGGCATCGGTGGCGGGATAACGCCCTACGGCGTCAAACCGGTCGGCTCGATGAAAATGGACACTCGCGGCTGTCGTCTGAACGGCGACAATCTGGAGAACGCGACCCTTGCTACCAGCGGCGTTGTTCTCTTCCAATGCCCTGGCCTTATCGCTGGTCAGCCGGTCGCGCCTCGCTACTTCGCGCGCACGGTGCAGGACGAGAACAATTGGTCGCACAATTCAGTTCAGTTCCATTACGCCGGCTTCTGGCACCGCCCCGGCGCGCGCATCCGCAAGATCAGAATTCGTGCCAACGTCAACGGCGGTGCCGAGAACGCGACAATCAGCGGCGGACTACAGTGGAAGCTTCCGGCGATGGCCTTTGCGGCGTAAACAGCCGCAATAATGCGCTGAGCGGTCCGCTCGTCCGGTCCTCTCTCGGCCACTCGGCCGCCCGAACAATCAGCGACAAGTCCGGCGACTGCATCAGCGCGAGACCGTTGGCACGATGTGCGAGATCGAAGGACCCGCGCACAGCTAAAGCATCGTTATCGATGCGTTCGATGTAATCGGTGAACGACGACGGCTTGCCAATCGGGATTTCTAGGATCGCATCGAGCCAAGAAAACCGGGGATCGACACTCGCCTCGTCGGTTTCCGGCGCATCGGGAGCGTCGCTGAAATCGCCTGCCGTGATCTCATATCCGAAGGCGTGAGCGAGTTGCGGCAAAGACGACGACATGACAACATCGCGATGCTTTGCCGTCAGGTAGCGTTGCCACTTGCCGGCGCCGGGGGCAAAAAAATGCCGGTCGCCGGAAACGGGACGGCCGTCGACCGATTGCCAGATGGCGGCAGCCTGATCCTGCGACACGGTCATGCCGATCAATCCCGCGAGCTTTTCTATTTCAGCCAGCGGATTGCTGAAAAGCTGCTCGTAGTGCACGGTTTTTAATTCGCGCTGATGTTGAAGGAAGCCCTCGTAATAGCGAACAAGCGTCGTCACCGCGTCATCAAACCACTGTTCATGATTGAGCGCGAGTTCGGGCCGCTGCTTTCCTGGCGTCACGCTCGACATTTTAGCGGCGAGCGACACGATGATGTCGAGCGGATGGCGAAGGATGTAGATCAACTCATAGCCTTGCCGTGCGTAGAACGACAGCATCTCTGTGTTGACCTGCTCGTGCGTCCCGGTGCTTTCGCCAGCCCAAGCGTAGCTTTTAAGAGGAAGTCCGAACAGCGCCGAATATCGCTCGTCGGTCTGAATGAGACATTGACCGAATTGTGTGTTGGTGGCGGACAGCAAGACGGCGTCCATGTCGCACGACATATGGCGGGCAAACAGCCTTTGCAGCGAGCGCGCATGATAAAGCGCGAAGCTGGCGAGCAACTGGGCCACGGTGTTCATGGATAGGGGCGTCGGCGCGGCGCGCTGTTGCAAAAGCGCCGTGAGAATACGCTGAAACACCATGTTGCCGGAGCTGGCGATGCCGGCAAGCAAATAGCGGGTGCCGGGATATTGGAACAGGTCGCAGAGCGAAGCTAAATGGATAGGCTGTCCGGTAAAACCCAATTGCTCGCGCGCATATTTGCAGGCGTCGAGAAATTGATCCTCATCGTCGGTGACGTGGTGCGAGGCGACGATTAGGCCAACGTTGCGCGTGCGGAGTAACTCTTTGGCGCGCGTGCGCTCGACCTGCGGAACGCCAGAAACGATGCGCGGTTTTGGGCAATGAGCAAGTTGCGCATATTGCGCGATGGTCGAGCTTTTCAGAGGGACCGATCCGGATTGATCCGGCGGCGCCGTTTCATCGTGCTGTGCGATCACCCTGATGCCAAAGGCGTGCAGGACGTGCAGAATTGTCTGTGTTTCGTGCCGGCCTCCGAGGACCAAGTAAGTACGACTGCTCATCATATTCTCGTCGCTTTTGGCAAATCCCCGGCGGACTGTGTTACACCCCTATAGCATATTTCGCCACCGCCGATCGACGCAGGTCGAGGCCAAGCTCGGCGGCAGGCAGTGCAGGCGGCGGATAGAGCTGACAGCCGCAAGCAAATCCGCCCTGCAATCCAGAAATTCTGACTTGCCCGCGTCTCGTTTGAACGGTCGCGCGCGAACCTACGGAGCTCCCCATGTCGATAGTCGCCCTGGTGGCGCAGCAACCGCTGCGCCGGCCCGCGAAAGGCAATGCTGTCGTGATGCTTCAAGAGGCGCTTCGCCGCGCCGGGCACGCGGTCGAGCCGGATGGCGATTTCGGCGCCAAGACGGAAGCCGGCCTCCTCCAGAAAATCCTCGTGCGACGTACCCCGCCAGACCAGGACCCGGTCGAGCGATCTTGCCCCTTCCAGGCTGTCGATCGGGTCGGCCAGGGTGACAAAGCCGTTGCGGATCTCGCGCAACCGGACGGCCCACTGGTATCGATCTTCCCGCTCTTCGGTGCGCGAGAAGGGCAGGATGAAGACGCCGGCCTGGCGATCCACCCGGCGCACCGCCCGCACCCAGGGCATCAGCCGGATTTCGTGGGCACTGCCGGAACGTTCGGAGGCGGCTTCCAGCAGCTCGACATAGGCCCCCGTCAGGCCATCGTCACCGGCCTCTATGAACCCCGGGATCTCGGTCGTCGCAACCTCCACCGGGGATCCGGTTTCGGCCTTCGCACCCGGCAGCGTTGCCAGCCAGAAGAGACCTGCCAGCACGACTCGTGTGAAGCTGCCCACAGTTATCTCCCGCCCGCCCAAGAGCCTCGGAGCGCTTTCCAGTCCGAAGGAGCCAGTTTGATAGAGCCGGTTCGATGGAGCCAGTCCGGCGGTCCGGAACCTGCAACAGCCGACCATCGCCTGGGCTGAGGCATCGATCAAGACGCCGACCGGCGGGTGCCACGTCAGCCTGCGGCAGCGTCAACGGACTGGGCAACGGCTGGGGGTTGGTGCCCGTCTATCGATGAAGGATCGAGCGCACATATCGCCTGGAACTGGGTCAGGAACACGTCGCCCGACAGATGCTCCAGGAAATCGGTCCGTTTCAGCCGATCCATGACCGGCCCCTTGACCTCCGTCAGGTGGAAGCGGACGTCGAAGCTCGCCAGCCTGTGGTCGATCGATTCCAGGCTCTCGAGCGCGCTCGCGTCGATCTCGTTGATGGCGGAGCACATCAGGATGACGTGCTCGAGCTCCGGTCGTTCGGCCACGAGGTCGTAGATGCAGTCCTCGAGGTAGCGGGCGTTGGCGAAGTACAGGCTCTCGTCGACGCGCACGCTCAGCACCCGGGGACTGGTGATCACCTGGTGGCGCCTGACGTTGCGAAAGTGCTCGGTCCCCGGCACCAGCCCAACGACGGCCATGTGCGGGCGACTGGTGCGGTAGAGGAAGAGGGCAATCGAGACACCCACCCCCACCGTGATGCCGAGTTCGACGCCGAGGCCGAGGGTCACCAGGATGGTGCCGGCGACGGCGGCGAAATCGGCCTTCGAGTAGACCCAGGTGCGTTTGATCTCCCCCAGATCGACGAGCGAGAGCACCGCCACGATGATCGTCGCTGCCAGGGTCGCCGTGGGCAGGAAATAGAGGAGCGGGGTCAACAGGAGTGTCGCGAGCGCGATGCCGATGGCTGTGAACGCGCCCGCGGCAGGCGTGTCCGCGCCGGCGTCGAAGATGACGACCGAGCGGGCGAAGCCGCCGGTCACCGGGTAGCCGCCGGTGAAGGCGGCGGCGATGTTGGCCGAACCGAGCCCGATCAGTTCCTGATCCGGGACGATCCGCTGGCGCTTCTTCGCGGCCAGGGTCTGACCGACGGAGACACTCTCGACGAAACCGATGACACTGATCAGGAGGGCGGAGCCGGCGAGGCTCGCCCACATGTCGGCGCTGAAGGACGGCACGGTCAGCGGCGGCAGGCCCCGCGGGATGTCACCGACGATGGCGACCCCGGCGGCCTGGAGGTCATACGCCCA
>CAYNIS010000089.1:0-10720 GCA_964397055.1 uncultured Rhodospirillaceae bacterium
CCTCGACCAGTGGGTGGCGCTCGCCGCCGACAGTCCGGAGGACGCGCCCTGGCTCGGCCTCGTCCACGCCCGTATCCGTGATGTCGCCGCGGCCCTCGGCCAAGACCCGCAAGCCCTGATCCCGCCGCCGGCCGCGCCCGTCGGCGGCCCGCGTGGTCCGAACGCAGAGGATGTCGCGATGGCGGCGGGCATGGAGGATGCGGACCGGGCCGACTTCATCCGCTCCATGGTCGAGGGGCTGACCGCCCGGCTGGAGGCGTATCCCGACAATCCCGACGGCTGGCTCAGGCTCGCGCGCGCGCGCCAGGTGCTCGGCGACCCGATCGGGGCCCGGGCGGCGATCGAACAGGCGGTGGCCTATGCGCCGGGCCGCGGCGACCTCGCCCGCTTCTACGCCGAAGCGCTGGCGGCGGAGCGCAGTGCCGGCGGCGACCCGCCGGAGGGCGCGCTGCGCGTCGCGCGCCTCGGCCTTGAGCGCGCCCTGGCGCTGGAGCCGGAGGATGAGGGCGGGCGCGTGCTGCTCGGCCTGATGGCCGCGTGGAGCGGCGATCCCGCAGCGGCGCGCGACCTCTGGACCGACCTTCTGGGCGAACTGCCGGCCGACGGCCGGGCCGCCCAGGAGTTGCGCGCGGCGATCGACGCCCTGCCCGGTGACCTTGCGCCCGCCGATCCAATGTCGACCGATCCGTTGCCCCCCGATGCACCGCCCGACGACCCGTCATGATCAGCCTGAGGGTCGCAACCCAAGCCGACGGCGAGGCGCTGGCGGCCTTCAACGCCGAGCTCAACCTCGTTCAGAAGTCGCGCAACACGACGGATGTGGAGGCCCTGGCCGACCGCTTCCGCCAGCTGTTCCGGGAAGGCTACTGCGCGGATCTGCTGGTCCATGGGGATGAGGCCGTCGGCTATTGCCTGCACGGTATCCGGGAGACCCCGTTCGAGCCGTCGGGCCGCAGCTTCTACATCCGCCAGTTCATGCTGACCGAACGGGTCCGCGGGCGCGGCCTCGGGCGCCTCGCGTTCGAGACATTTTCCCGGGAGCGCATTCCGCCAGGCATGCGCATCTGCCTCGACGTGCTGGCATCCAACCCGCAAGGACGGGGCTTCTGGGAAGCGCTCGGCTTCACCGTCTATTCGGCCCAGTTCGAAAGCCGGGCGCCGATGCCCTGAGGTCTTGCGCCTTGGGTCACCAGCCGAGGGCGCAGCCGTCCTTGCGCGGGTCCGATCCGCCGACCAGGACACCGTTGTCGTGGTCGATCCAGATGCCCTGGCCACCGCCGATCGGCGCCTTGCCGCGCCACATCTCGTGACCCCGCGCGGTCAGCGTCTCGGCGACCGCGTCCGGCACCCCGTCCTCGATCTGGGTCCTGTTGTCGTAGGTGAAGGCGCGCGGCAGGTCGATCGCCGCCTGCATGTTCATGCCGAAATCGACGATCGAGGACAGCACCCAGGCCTGGCCGATCGGCTGGTAGTGGCCGCCCATGACGCCGAAGGTGGCCTGGTTGCGCCCGCCTTTGCGCGCAATCGCCGGGATGATCGTGTGCAAGGGGCGCTTGCGGCCGGCGAGCGCATTGGGATGGGTCGGGTCGAGCGAGAAGGAAAAGCCGCGATTGTGCAGCAGCACGCCGGATTTCGGGCCGATCATGCCGCTGCCGAATTCCTTGAAGTGCGAGTTGATGAAGGACACCGCCATGCCGTCGCGGTCGACGACCGAGAGGTAGACCGTGTCGCTGTGCGGCGGCAGGTCGACCGGCGGCAGATCGGCCAGCGCCTTGTCCCCGATCAGGGCTGCGAAGGCATCGGCGCGGGCATCGGACAGGAGGGCGTCGACCGGCACCGGCGCGTGCGCCGGATCGGCGACGAACGCATCGCGGTCGCGGAACACCAGGCGCGTCGCCTCGATCAGGCGATGCAGGCGGTCGACGCCCAGCGGGTCGTCATCGACCGGCAGGCGTTCAAGCACCTTCATGATCTGAAGCGCTGCCACGCCGACCCCGTTGGGCGGGCATTCGTAGACGTCGAGGCCGCGGAACCCCGCCGAGATCGCGGTTTCGTAGCGCGACACCTGGGCGGCGAAGTCGTCGAGGGTGTGGAGCCCGCCGGCCTCATTCAGGCGGGCGACGATGTCCTCCGCGACCGGGCCCTCGTAGAAGCCGGCACGGCCCTTGGCGGCGATCAGCTTCAGCGTCTCCGCCAGTTCCGGCTGGCGGAAGATCGTGCCCATCGCCCGCGCGGCCCCGCCGTCGAGGAAACGGGCCTTGGTCACCGGATCGTGGGACAGCTTGGCGACGTTGCGCTGCCAGTCGAAGGCCGCGCGCTCGTGGATCGGGAAGCCCTCGGCGGCGAGCCGGATCGCCGGCGCCAGCACTTGGTCGAGCGGCAGGCGGCCGTGATCGGCGCTGAGGCGGACCCAGGCGTCGATGGCCCCCGGCACGGTGACGCAATGCGCGCTGGTCTCTTCGAGCGCGGTGATGCCCTGGTCGGCCAGCCCCTGGGCGGAAAGGGCGGCCGGTGCCATGCCGGACCCGTTGAGTGCGATGACCGCGCCGTCCCTGGGTGCTACCAGGCAGAAGCAGTCGCCGCCGATGCCGGTTGCTTCCGGCTCCGTCACCGCCTGGACCGCCCCCGCCGCGATCGCCGCGTCGACGGCGTTGCCCCCGGCCCGCAGAATGTCGAGCCCGGCCATGGTCGCCGACGGTTGGGAGGTCGCGACCATGGCTTGCGTGCCGAGGACCGGGGACCGGCCGGGATACTGGAAGTCGCGGAAGCGGGGGGCGGCCGGTCGCGGGGCGAGCATGGCGGGGTCTTTCGGTTCTTCGGTGTTCGGGTGAGCCCCGAGTCATACGGGCACGCGGCGGGTATCGCAAACCCGTGCCTCGGCATCCGGCAGCCTTGGCACGGGCATCGATGACGCTCATCTGCAAGGATCGGGGCGGGTGAGGGATCCCGTCCAGGGGGGAGAAGGTTGTTGCCCGATCGTGGCGAAGAGGCCGATCGGCGCCTGAGACGGGCGCTCGAGGACCCGGCGAGTTTCGGGGCCACGGGCGAGGTGCGCCGCATCGACACCCATCTCGCGACCGTCTACCTGGCCGGCAGTCGCGCCTACAAGCTCTACCGCCCGGTCGACTACCCCTATGCCAATCTGGCGACGTCGGCGCGCCGCCATGCCGTCGTCGAGCAGGAGGTGACCGCCAATCAGCGCACCGCCCCCGGGCTCTATCTCGGCGTTGCCCCGTTGTTTGCGCACGACGGCACGGCGCGCGCCGGGTCGATCGGCGACGACGGGTCGAACGCCGGTGCTGAGCCGGCGGACTGGCTGGTGGTCATGCGCCGCTTCGCCGAGGAGACATTGTTCGACCGCATGGCCCGGCGCGGCGACCTGTCCGCCCGCCTGATCGAACAGCTGGTCGATCGTGTGGTCGACATGCACGAAGCCGCCCCGGTCGCCGAGGGCTTCGGCGGGTCGGCCCACATGCGCCGCACGGTGGAGGAGGCGACGAGCCAGCTGACCCATCACGCCGGCACGGTGTTCCGGAGGGAGCGCGTGGAGGCGACGATCGCGGGCCTCAGCGCCGCCCTCGACGCCAACACCGATCTCATCGACCGGCGCAAGGCGGCGGGCCTGGTGATCGAGGGGCATGGCGACCTTCACCTGCGCAACATCTGCCTGGTCGACGACATCCCGACCCCGTTCGACGCCATCGCCTTCAACCCGCGCCTGGCGGCGGTCGACCGGCTCTACGACCTTGCCTTCCTCCTCATGGATTTGCGCCATCGTGGGCTGCCGGGCCACGCCGCGGTTGCCCTCGAGCGCTATCTCGGCCGGATACCGGACCATGCCGGGCTTGCCGCCCTGCCGTTCTTCATCGCCCTCCGCGCGGCCATCTCCGCCCATACCACCGCAAGTGTCGCAACCGCCGAAGGCAACGAGCGCCTGGCGGAGAACGCGCGGGCCTACATCACCGAAATCCTGGAGAGCCTGGGGCGGACGGAAACCCGGCTGATCGCCATCGGCGGGCTTTCCGGCAGCGGCAAGACCACGGTTGCGCGGGCCCTGGCGCCGGCGATCGGTGCCTGCCCGGGGGCGGTCGTCGTGCGCACGGACCTGGTCCGCAAGCGCCTGATGGGGGTGTCGCCGGAAACCCGCCTGCCGCAGGCCGCCTACGCGCCGGAAGTCTCCGCCCAGGTCCACGACACCCTGTTCATGGAGGCCGCGAGCGCCCTCGACGCCGGCCATGGCGTCATTCTCGACGCCACCTTCATCGACGCGGACATCCGCGCCCGGGCGCAAGCGACGGCCGCGGAGGCGGGCGTGCCCTTCGTCGGGCTCTGGCTCTCGGCGGCGGAGGAGGCACGGGTCGGCCGGGTTTCGGGACGGAGCGGCGACGCCTCCGACGCCGGGCCGCGGATCGCTGCGAAACAGACCGGGGCGATCAGCACGCCGCCCGCCGGCTGGCAGACGGTCGATGCCTCGGGCCCGGTGTGGGCGACGGTGGCCGCCGCCCGCAAGGTCGTTCAGGATTCGGGATAGGCGATCACGCCGGCATCCCTGAGCCCGTCGATCTCCGCCGGCGACAGGCCGATTTCGCCCAGCACCTCCGCCGAATGCTCCCCGATCGACGGTGCCGCCTGGGGTTTGCGCTTCGGCGCGCCGTCGATCCACAGCGGGCTCGAGATCGTGCGCGGCATCCTGGGGTCGTCGCTGTCGACGATGACCCCGGCCGCCGCCAGCTGCCCGTCGCCCGGCAGGTCCTCCAGGGTCGAGACGAGGCTGACGGTCAGATCCTCGGCGTCCAGGCGCGGTTGCCATTCCGCCCAGTCGCGGGTGGCGAAGACCTCTTCCAGGATCGCCATCAGCTCCCGGACATGGGCCTGGCGGTCGGCGACGGTCCGGAAACGTGGATCTTCGGCCAGGTCGGGGCGTTCGATCGCGCGCAGGAACCCGGGCCACAGCCGCTCCTCCCGCACCAGCGCCATCATGAACCAACGCCCGTCGCGGGTTCGGTAGCTCTGCAACAGGGCGTTGGCGGCGCGGTCGCGGCGCGGTACGCTGTAGGGGGCTGCGCCGATTAGTGCCGACTGGGCCAGGATCGAGTTCGCCCACAGGCCGTTCGCGGCCAGCGATGTCGAGACGACGCCGCCCTTGCCGGTGCGCTCGCGCCGGTAGAGCGCCCCCATGATCGCGGCGACCAGGGCGATCGCGGTCGGGTGGTCGCCCAGGCCGGGCAGGGAATGGCTGGGCACGCCATCCTTGCCGAGGCAGGTCAGGATGCCGGCGCGCGCCCAATAGGCGGTGGTGTCGAAGCCCGGCTTGTCGACCTCCGGCCCGGTTTCGCCATAGCCGGTGAGGGAGGCGTAGATCAGCCGAGGGTTGAGCGGGGTGAGGTCGTCCGCCGTCACTTTCAGGCGTCGGCGGGTCTTCGCCGGGTAGTTCACCAAGACGACGTCGGCGCCGCCGATCAGCCGCGACAGCACCGCGTGGCCACGGGCATCGCGGATGTCGAGGGCGAGGGAGCGCTTGGAGCGCGCATCGAGCCCCCAGCAGTAGTCGAGATCGGTCTTCGGCATGCCGCCGCGCGCATGGATGCCGCGATAGGGATCGCCCCCGTCGGGCGGTTCGATCTTGATCACGTCGGCGCCGAAATCGGCCAGCACCGTCGCTGCGGCCGGGGCGGCGATATATGTCGCGAGATCGACGACCCGGATCCCGTCGAGCAGCGGCGCTCCGTCGTCGCCCATGTCCTCCCCCCTTCCTGGTTCTTAATCGTTGGCTGGCATTGTGCGGGGGTACCAAAGCGTGCGGCAAGGACATGCAGGGTCAGGGGAGATCTTCGATGGGCGTCGTCCTGTTCGTCGTCCTTGCGTTTCTATGCCTGCCGGCCTCGCCGGCACGCGCCCAGGTGACGGAGATCAGCCTGGAACACGATGGCCGGACCCGGACCGCCCGGGTCTTCGTGCCCTCGCGCGGGGCGGCAGGGCGGCCCCTGGTGCTGGTGTTTCATGGCGGTGGCGGCCACGCGGAGAACGTCGCGACCCAGACCGGATTCGACGCGTTGGCGGAGCGGGAGGGTTTCCTCGCCGTCTACCCCAACGGTTCCAGCTTCTGGGGCACGCGGCTGCTCACCTGGAACGCCGGCGCCTGCTGCGGCTATGCGATGAAGCAGGGCATCGACGATGTCGGCTTCGTCGACCGGCTGATCGACCGCCTGATCGCCGACCATGCGATCGATGCGTCCCGGGTCTACGCCACCGGCCATTCCAACGGCGCCCAGATCAGCTATCGCCTCGCCTGCGAGCTCTCCGACCAGATCGCCGCGATCGCCGCCAACGGCAGCCAGGGGGTCTTCCACCGGTGCAACGCGGCGCGACCGGTGCCGATCCTCCACATTCACGGGCTCGACGACCGCTGCGCGCTCTATGATGGCGGGGCCTGCGGCGGCTGCCTCAACAACTTTGTCCGCGACATGGGATTGCCGATCGGCGCCGCCGACACCTGGGCATGCGACCCGGTGGAGGAGATTCTGACGCGCCGGGCGGAAGCCAACGGGTGCCGGCCCAGCCGCTTCCCGGCGGAGGTCACGGGGCCGGTCGTCTGCGAGGGCTATGACGGCTGCCCGGCCGGGGCGGAGGTCCGGCTCTGCAAGATCACCGAGCACGGTCATGGCTGGCCGGGCGGGCAGGCCGGCCCCCAGGCCTGTGAGCGCAATCCCGACGGTTTCGTCTGCACGCGCTGGCGCCGGAACGCCGGGGCGGTCTATCAGGGGTGGAGTGCGACCGAGGCGGCCTGGGCGTTCTTCCAACGCCACCGCCTGCCCTGACCCGACCCCTTCCAAAGAGGACACACCATCATGGCCGAGATCACCCGCATCAACAGCGACCGCGTCAATCGCGCCCAGGCGCCGCTGGTTCACGCGGTCCGCGTCAACGACATGGTCTACGTCTCCGGCCTCACCCCCTATCGGCTCGACCGGACCATCGCCCACGGCAACTTCACCGAACAGATGACCCAGAACATGGAGAACCTGAAGGCGGTGCTGGAGGATGCCGGCAGCGGCCTCGACCGGGTGATCAAGGTCAACGTGTTCCTGAAGGACATCCGCGACTGGCCGGAAATGAACCGCATCTACGCGACGTATTTCCAGGAGGGGCACTATCCGGCGCGCACCGCGGTCGAGGCGCGGCTGCCGATCAACGACTTCCTGCTGGAGATCGAGGCTGTCGCCGCGGTCTGAGCCGGCCATCACGCTTGGAGCTTTTTCCGAACCGCCGGGCCGATTCCTGCCGGCTGGAAATCGCTCAGATTCAGTTGGTTGGCGCGAGTTCCGAACCGCGATGCGGCTCCAAGATCGCTGGAACACGCGCTAGTAGCCGATGACGGCCCCCTTGTGGGTGACCGTGCGCTGGGCGAGGTCGACTGTCATCAAGTCCTCGCCCACGAGGATCAGCCCGCCATAGCTCTCGCGGATCGTCTCGACCAGCTTCGGCTTGTCGAAGACGGTCGGCACGAAATGGGTCAGCATCAGGGCCTCGACGCCGGACTCCGCCGCGATCCGGCCGACCTCCCGGTCCTGGGTGTGATAGGCCTCGACCGCGTCGATGGAGGCCTGCCCGCGGTGCGCGTTCGGCGCCATGCCGCCGTGGATGAAGCAGTCGTTGACCAGAAGGTCGGCGCCGCGCGCCAGATCGGCCAGGCCCGGACAGGGGCAGGTGTCGCAACTGATCGCGACGGTCCTGCCCCCGTACTCGAAGCGGAAGCCGTACGCCGGGGTGACCGGCCGGTGGTCGACCTCGCCCGCGATCACCCGGACCCCGTTGCCCTCGAACACGACACCGGGGCCCAGGACCCCGACCTCGACGTCGAGCCCGGTGGCGGACGCGCGCCTCTCATAGGCGATGCGCAAGTCCCGCTCCTCCTTCCAGGCGTCCATGATCGTCCGGACATGGGGGCCGAGCGCCGGCGGCCCGAGCATCCTCAGGGGCTCGACCCGTCCCTGGTGCCAGCCGGACACCAGGAGCTGGTAGAAGTCGACCAGGTGGTCGGTATGGATGTGGCTGATCAGGACCAGGTCGATCTCCGCCCCGCGCGTGCCGGCCTCGACCAGGCGCTGGGTGACCCCGGACCCGCAATCGATCAGGAATTTGAGGCCGCCAGCCTCGACCAGAACGGTCGGCGCCATCCGGTTCGGATCGACCTGCGGGCAACCGGTGCCCAGAAGGGTTACACGCATGGGAGTTCGGCCGTTCTCATCGGGTCAGGTACGGTTGTCGAGGATGCGCAGGTAGTTGGCGCGTTCGTAGGCGGCCGGGTCGGAAACGGTCCTGTGGGACAGCCGCCCCCTCAGAGCGTCGAGGGAGCCGATACCCTGGTCCATCATCCAGGCGTCCAGCCCGTCGACCAGCGTCTGGATATGGCGCGGGCCATAGCGCAGCAGGGCAGAGGTGGTCATCACGGCGTTGGCCCCGGCGGCGATGTACTTCGCAACCTCCCGATGGCTGTCGACGCCCGTGGTGGCGGCGAGATCGACGTCCAGCCGGCCGGCCAGGACCCCGATCCACAACAGCGGCAGGCGGATTTCAGTCGGGGTCGAGAGGTCGAGCGAGGGCGACACCGCCATCCGGTCGAGGTCGATGTCCGGCTGGTAGAAGCGGTTGAACAGCACGAGGCCGCCCGCGCCGAGCTCGACGAAACGGCGGGCGGCCGCACCGGGCGAGGAGAAGTAGGGCGACAGCTTGACCGCCAGCGGCAGCCGCTCGGCCCGGCGGACCGACGCGACGATGTGGAAGAACCGCTCCTCGACCTCGGTCGAGGTCTCCTCGATCGACGCCGGGACATGATAGAGGTTCAGTTCCATCGCCGCCGGCTTGGCAGAGGCAAGGAGCCGCGCATGTTCGGTCCATCCGGCCGGGGTCGCGCCGTTGAGGCTGGCGATGATCGGCACGTCGCAGCTTTCGACCGCATCCCGCACCAGCCGCAGATGGTCGTCGACCCGGGCTGAGCCGGCGCGCACGTCCTCCTCGTAGAGCGACTGCAGCACGATCGCGGCCGCCCCGGCATCCTCCAGGCGCCTGACCCCGTCGAGGTTGCGGCTCATCGGCGAGGCGGAAGCGACGATGGGGTGCGGCAGATCGAGGCCGAGATAGCGCGTCGACAGGTCCATGGCGGGTCACCGGGCCAGGGGAGGCGGGGCATCTTGGGGCGTGCCCGCGACCCTGATGACGCATTACCGGGCGGGAGGCTAGTGTGATGATCGAGAAGGTCGATCGCTCTATCCGCAAGTTAGGTGCGACCTTCTCGATCTGAATCACACTAGCAACCTAGTGAATCTAGTGTCCTTCTGGATTCCGAAGTTCGCAAGCGCGCGGGTCACGCCCTGGCAGCGAACTTCGGAACCAGGACACTAGCCCGAAATCCGCCGATCAGTCCGGCAGTGCGTGGGGCACCTTCAAGCGGGCACAGGTCCCACGGAACCAGTCGATCACCTCCGGGTGATAGGGGATGCCGTTGGTGCGCCGGTCGCGCTCGGCCTCCGCCTCCGGAATGCCGGGGTAGACCACGCGCGCCTCGCCCGGGGCCGGGGTGGTGGCGAGCAGGCGCGCCAGATAGGCCTCCATATCCGCCTCGAACACCGCCTTGTCGCAGAACTTCTCGATATCCAGGACCATGAACTGATGGGCGACGTTCTGGCGCCGGAACGGGCCGCCGCCGGTACCGCCGAGGAGGGTGGTCATCACCTCGATCATCATCAGGAGACCCATGCCCTTGTGCGAGCCGATCTCCCGCGTGCCGCCCAAGGGCAGCATCATGAAGTCGTCGGGGACGGCCTGCTCCGCCATCACCGGATCGCCGTCCGCCTTGGAAACCCAGCCGGGGGCGACGGTGCCGCCGATCCGTTGCAGGAGGCGGATCTTGTTGTAGGCGAGCGACGACAGGGCCGCGTCGAAGATGAACGGCTCCGCCCGGCCGGACGGCACCGCAATGCCGAGCGGGTTGAGCCCCATCATCTTCTCCGCCCCGCCGGTCGGGGCAACCAGCACGCCGCCGGCGGTGGAGGAGATGCCGATCATCCCGTGGTCGAGGGCCTGATGGGCGTAGTAGGCGGACGCCCCGTAGTGTCCGGCGTTGTACTGGACGGCGAACGCCACGCCGAAGCGCCGTGCCCGTTCGATCGCCATTTCCATGATCGGCGGGGCGATGGCGAGCCCCAGGCCGTTGTCGCCGTTGACGGTGATCGCCGGGCCGGTGTCGCGCTCCACCTTCCAGGACGGCTTCGGATTGATCTTCGCGTTGGTCAGCCAGTCGACATAGACCCGCATCATGTTGCTGACGCCGTGGCTGTCGATGCCCCGGACGTCGGCATAGATCAGAACGTCCGCCGCCTGCTGGGCATCCGCTTCCGGCATGTCCAGCGCCATGAAGATCGCGGCGACGGTGGCGTGCATCGCCTCCGCAGGAACCCTGACGGCGATGTCTTCCGGAACCTTGAATCGTTCGAGCACAGCTAAATCCCCCAGCCAATCCGAACCCCCGTGGGGTCCGATTCTTCGGCCAGATTGACCGCCGATACCAGACCGTTCGGTACAGAAAATCCCTCGAAAGGGGGAAAGCCGTCCTCAGCCCTGGTGATTGGCCGGCAGGGTGACCCGGAAGCCGAGGCCGTGTTCGGGGGAAACCGGGCGCGCGGCGACAACCCGCCCGGCGCTGATCGCGTCCCTGAGCAGG
>CAYNIS010000090.1:0-8358 GCA_964397055.1 uncultured Rhodospirillaceae bacterium
GCTGGCGGACAGGGTGGCGCATGTGACCGATGCCATTTCCGGCTCGGTCGCCCGGCTCGAAGCCGCGACGGAGCAGCTTTCGGCCCGCGGCGGCAGCCTGGAAACGGCCATCGGGGAACATGCCGGCACGATGCAGGGTGCGGCGGAACGCATACAGGGGCAGGTCGCGGTCCTGCGGGATGCCGGCGACGCCGCCTCGCGCGGGCTGGCGGAAGCCTTGCAGGACGGCCTCGCGCGGGCCGAGGCGTTGAGCGGCACGCTGACCGCAGCGACCGGGCAGGCGATGGACAACGCGCAAGAGCTGGAGGCACGCGTGACAGCCCTTGTCGACGGGGTCGGTGCGGGTTCCAGCCAGCTGGGCGCAGCCGCCGCCGCCGCGGCCGACAGGCTGGCGGCGTCGGAAACGACACTTGGCGACACCACGGCACGGCTGGCCGAGGTCGTCCAGACCCTGACCGCCGAGGCGGGCGAACTCGCCGCGGGTATCGGCCACCGCGCCGAGGGTCTGGAGGCCACGGTCGACACGGTTGCCAGCCGCTTTCAGAGCCTCGCTCAGGAGGTGGACGACCGGTTGCGCGGCCTGGAGCGGGTCGGCGAGCAGGCCGATGCCCGCGCCCGGGAGATCGCCGAACGGCTGGAACGCGACATCGCTGAGCTCTCCAGTGCCGCGGAACGCGCGACCGAACGCGCCGATCAGGTCCGCGAGGGCTTGCGCAACCAGGCGCAGGAGATCGCGGCCCTGTCGGGAGAGGTCGCCGGCCAGGCCCTGGGCGCCAATCGCAGCCTCGACGAGCGACGCGAAGCCCTGACCGAAACGGCGCGGGAGGTGATCGAACGGATCGAGGCCGTCGGCCGGACGGTCGGCGAGCAGAGCGGCGCCATCGGCACCGTGGCCGACACGGCGGTGCAGAAGCTCGACGGCGTCTCCCAGACCCTCGCCGGCCGCGCGGCGGAGGTCCAGGCGACCGTCGACGATGCCGAAGGTCGGCTCGGCCGGGTCACCGGGCGCCTTGCCGAGGGCCGCACGGCCATGGTCGAGGCGGCGGATCAGGTGAACGGCAGCCTCGCCGCTACCGGCGATGCCCTCGGCACCCAGGCGGAACGGGTGGTCGCCGACGGCGAACGGGCGCTCGACCTGCTGCGCGGCGTCACCGAGCGGCTGGCCGCCGCGGCAGCCCAGATGACCGACGCCACCGGCACGGGGACGCAGCAGATCCAGGAGATATCGAGCCTGTTCCAGCAGCGGCTGGCGGCGTTGGAGGACGGCGCCCGGGAGGCGTCCACGCTGACGCGCACCGCCTCCGATGCGTTCCGGTCGGCAACCGACGCCCTGAACGAGGGCACGGACCGGGCCGAGAGCCGCTTCGGCGAGCTCGCCGCGGCACTCGACCGCCAGACCCAGGACGTGGCGATCGTCGCCAGCCAGTCCATGGTGCGGATGGAGCAGGTCAGGAAGGCCCTGTCGAGCCACGGTCAGGACTTTGCCGCGACGGTCGGGCAGGCCGCGATTCAACTGGGCGATGCCGGATCGGTCTTCCTGCAGCGGTCGTCGGAGGTGCAGCGCTCCACCGACGAAGCAGTGGTCCGTTTCGGCAACGCGGCCGAGGCCGCGCGCGGTGAGGTCAAGCGGCTGAAGGAGACCGCGGCGGAGGCGACCGACGCCTTGAGCCGCGGGGCGGCCGTCCTGTCGCAGAGCTCGGACCAGCTGGGCGCGCGCGCCAACGCCGTGGTCAGCGACCTTGCAACCGCATCGACCGGGCTCGGCCAGCAGGCGGCGGCGCTGGGCGCGCGGGCGGATGCCACCCGCCAGAACCTCGGCGATGCCCAGGCCGGCCTGCGCGACGACCTCGACCGGCTGGTCGAAACGAGCCAGCGGCTTGTCGGGGAGACCCAGGCCGCGACCGACCGCCTGTCCGGCGAGCTTGCCAAGCTGAGCGAAACCGGAAGCCAGGTGGCCGACAGCATCGATGCGACCGGGATCGCCCTCACCGGCGGGTCACGGCGCCTGTTCGATGCGGCCGATCACGTGAGCCAGCGCGTCGACAGCGCGACACAGGCCTTCGCCGACCAGTCGAAGCGCCTGTCAGAAGCGGCAGCCGAAGCCATGCGCCAGGCCCAGGCGCTGGAGAACGCGGACAGCAAGGCGCGGCGGGATGCCTTCCTGAGGGACGCGAAGTTCGTGATCGAGAGCCTTCATTCGCTCGCCGTCGATGTCGATCGGTTGCTCGAGGGAGAGGTCCCCGAAAAGGTCTGGAAGACGTTCCATCGCGGCGACACCGGTATCTTCACGCGTCGGCTGCTGGCGATGCGCGAAGCCGTGCCCCATGCCCAGGTACGCACCCGCTTCGAGAACGACAGCGAGTTCCGGCTCTATGTCCAGCGCTATGTCCGCCAGTTCGAGGAGCTGTTCGACCAGGCGCTGGCAACCGACCACGGCGCACTTCTGACCTCCACCTTCATGTCGTCGGACGTCGGCAAGCTCTACCACTATCTCGCCCAGTCGATCGGCCGGGAACGCCAGCGCGATCGCGAGAAGCTGAACTGACGGCGCTCGTGTCCTTCTCGATCATCACACGAGAGCGTTTTCCAGCCAGACTGAACCCGCCCGGCAGGAAAACGCTCAGGTTCAACTGGTTGGCGCGGGTTCCGAACCGCGATGTCGGTCCACATCGCTGGAACATGCGCTCGTGGAGTGACTTCGACGTTTGGATCGCTTTGGCCGCACGTGCCGAACCGAACGTCCCATCCGGAAACTCCGGAAGATGCTGCAGGGGGACACGCGACGGCGTCAGGGTCCCGAAGCGTCAGCGGGCGGTGACCATGGCCAGGGCGACGGTGACATTGTCGCGGCCGCTGCGCGTGTTGGCGGCGTCGATCAGCCGGCGCGCCGCGGGTGCCAGGCCCTCGGCCGAGCTGACCGCAACCAGGGCCGACAGGATACTGGCGCTGTCGACGACGTCGGTCAGGCCGTCGGTCGCGAGCAGGTAGACGTCACCCGGCATCAAAGGTTCGATCCGGACGTCGGCGCTCACCTCCGGATAGAGACCGAGCGCCCGCAGGATCACGTTGCGCGGCGGCGGCTGCCCGTGGCCGCCCATGTCACGCCACATCTGATAGAGGCTGTGATCCTTGGTCAGCTGGGCGAGGTGACCGTGGCGCAAGCGATAGACCCGGCTGTCGCCGACGTGAAAGACGACGGCGCGGTCGCCGGCGGGCAGGCACCACAGGCCGACCAGGGTCGTTCCCATGCCCTCGCCGGGGCCGTGTCCCTGGGCCGCGTTCTCGTCATGGATCGCCTGGTTGGCATCGCTGATCAGCCGCTGCCAGCGGCAGATCAAGGCGCTGTCATCGCCACCGTCGGCAACGACGGCGCCTTCCCCGCGGTCGGTGGCAGCCACAAGGTGGTTGATCGCCGTCCGGCTGGCGACCTCTCCTGCATCGTGCCCCCCCATCCCGTCGGCGACCAGCACCAAGCGCCCGGCATCGTGACACCAGAACGCATCCTCGTTGTGCTTTCGCTTGCGGCCGGGATCGGTCAGCGCATGGACCGCCAGCCAGGGCGGCGCGTGGCTGGCGGGCACCTGCAACCGGTCCGGGGTGATGGCGGGCGTCATGGTCGCGGCTTCCAGAATGCCGAGCAGGCCTCGTGCGCCGTGCGAGCGGGCGAGGACATCGAGGGTCGAGCGACGACGATAGAACGGCCCGACTGTTTAACATTCGATGGAAGACGATGCCCCCTTGGGACCCGGGACTCCCTGCAACAGGGTCGGTCGCGGGGTCATCGGCTCGGCAATCTTGACGTCGTCGGTCGGATGGCACAGCTTCACAGCCCACGGGAGCCGGCCCGCCTCGATTCTCAGGCATTTTGGCGACGCGAGACGGGTCAAGGGAGTCGGTCCATGGAACAGACCGAGCGGAGTGTTGCCATTCTGTTCGCAGATGTGTGCGACAGCACGCGGCTCTACGAACAGCTCGGCGATGTGCGCGCACGCTCGCTCGTCAGCCAATGCCTGACGACGCTCGAATCTGCCTGCAAATTGCAGAACGGCCAGGTCATCAAGACCATGGGCGACGGCATCATGATGACCTTTGACAGCGCCGACCATGCCTGCCTCGCGGCTATGGAGATGCAGCAGAACCTGGAGGGCGGGGAGCTGGCGATCCGGGTCGGCTTCCACTTCGGCCCGGTGATCGAGAACAACGGCGATGTCTTCGGCGATGCCGTCAATCTTGCCTCCCGCATCGACGGGCTGGGCAAGCCGCATGAGATCCTGACGACAGAGGACACCGTCAACGCGCTGACCTCCGTCTTGAAAGAGACTACTCGCTACATCGACCGGGCGACCGTCAAGGGCAAGAAGGAGCCGGTCAGCCTTTACGAGGTGATCTGGCAGAACGACGACGCCGACGTCACCATGGCGACGACCCGGCGGCGCTCCCCGCTCGGCCGGTCCAACCTCACCCTGGTCCTGTCCTATTCCGGCGAGGACCAGCGGCTGACCCTGGAAAGCAATCGGTTCGTGATCGGCCGGCGGGCCGACTGCGACATGGTCGTCGCCTCCGAATGGGCGTCGCGCGTCCATGCGGTGATCGAGTCAACCGGCAACCGGTTCACCCTGATCGATCAGTCGACCAACGGCACCTACGTCTTCACGCCCGACACCCCGCCGATCCTCCTCAAGCGCGACGGCATGCAGCTGATCGGCGAGGGCGGCATCTCCCTGGGCGACGAACAGGGCGACAAGAGCCCGCATCTGATCCATTTCCGCTGCGAAAGCTGATCGTTGCCGCGCTTGCCGGCCGGCTTGCGCTTGTCATCCGGTTCAGGGGTGTCGCCTGGCTAGCCCTGGGCCTCCCTCAGCCGCGCGAACCCGGCGTCGAGATCGGCTTTCAGATCGTCCAGGTCCTCAAGGCCGATATGGAAGCGCAGGAGGCTCCCCTCTTCCGTCCATGACGTGGCGGTGCGGTTCGCGGCCGGGTTGGCGGGCAGCATCAGGGACTCATAGCCGCCCCAGCTGGCACCCATGCCGAAATAGGTGAGGTCATCGGCGAACGCCGCGAGGGCGCCGCGCTCCACCGGGTGGAGCAGGACCGCGAACAGGCTGGAGGCGCCCCGGAAGTCGCGCTTCCACAGCTCGTGGTCTGGGTGGCTCGGCAGGGCCGGATGAAGCACCCGCTTCACCTCCGGCCTCGCCTCGAACCACCGGGCCATGTCGATGGCGTTGGCCTGTTGCTGGTGGAGACGCACCGCGAGCGTGCGCAGGCCGCGCAGGGCCAGGTAGAGGTCGTCCGGGCCCGACGCGTTGCCAAGCACCTCCTGCGTGCGCTTCACCTGTTCATAGGTTTCCTGGTCGGCGAGGGTGATGATCCCCATCATCACGTCGGAGTGGCCGACGATGTACTTGGTCGCCGCCTGGATGGAAACGTCGACCCCGTGCGCGATCGGGGAGAAGAACAGCGGCGAGGCCCAGGTGTTGTCCATCATCACCTTGGTCTCGGTGCCGCGCGCGGCGCGGACGGCACCCACGATCGCCGGGATGTCCTGGACCTCGAACGTGCCGGAACCCGGGGATTCGCAGTAGACGACGGTCGTTTCCGGGCGGATCAGCTCACCTATGCCAGCCCCGATATGCGGATCGAAATACTCGACCGAGACACCGTAGGACGTGAGAATCCGGTCTGCGAACCGGCGGGTGGGGGCATAGGTGTTGTCGGTGATCAGGATATGGTCGCCGGCCTTGGTGTAGGCGGTGAGCGCCACCGTGATCGCGGCGAGGCCGGAGGAGACGGCGATTGCCCGATAGCCCCCCTCGATATCCGCCACCGCGCGCTCGAAGGCGTCGGAGGTCGGTGTTCCGCGGCGGCCGTAGGCGTATCCGGCCCCCGGCGCCATCTCCCGCTTTGCGTCGATCGCGGCGAGGGTCGGCGCCAGGATCGTCGAGGCATGGTAGACGGGCGGGTTGATGATCCCGTAGTTGGCCGCCGGATCGCGGCCGGAATGGGCGAGCCGCGTGTTGATGCCGGCGCGACCGGGCGGGGTGCTGGAAGCCTGATCGTTCATCGCAACAAGTTCTCGAAACTCTTGCTTTCGGGAACATGAAGGTTAGCCGGCTGGTAGATATCCTAACAACTGGTTAAGTTTTTGCCCGGGATGCCTTGCGCATTCGACCGGTCTGGACCATTTGACCCTCAACCGGCACAGCCCTGGCTTGATCTATGGTCATGGCTTGGGCAGTGCCCAAAGAGTGGGCGAACGCCGGAATGGAGGTACGCGGGGGGAGACCTCTGGACCAAGAGGCGACCGCAGATACGGATGGGCTTACCGACGCCCCGGATAGCCGGGCAACGTTTAGAACGGGGAAGGCGAACATGATCAAGACTTTGAGCGCGGCTGCGGCCGCCACGGTGGCCCTGGCGGGCTTTGCTGCGACGGCCCAGGCGGGCCCGACCCTCGACGCCATCCGCCAGAACGATGTTCTGAAATGCGGCGTGTCGACCCCGCTGGCGGGCTTCGCGATCGCCGACAGCGAGGGCGTGTTCACCGGCATCGACGTCGACTTCTGCAAGGCTGTCGCCGCGGCCATCCTTGGCGACCCGAACAAGGTCGAGTACGTCCAGACCACCTCGCAGGCGCGCTTCCCGGCGCTGCAGTCGGGTGAGGTCGACATGCTCAGCCGTGTCACCACCTGGACCATGACCCGCGACACCGAGCTCGGCTTCCACTTCGCCGGCATCTGGTTCTATGACGGTCAGGGCTTCATGGTGCCGGAAGCGCTCGGCGTTTCGAGCGCGATGGAACTCGACGGCGCCACCGTCTGCGTTCTGCCGGGCACCACGACCGAACTGAACCTCGCCGACTATTTCCGCTCGAACGGCATGGAATACGAGCCGGTCGTGATCGCCGAGGCGGCGGAACTGCGCACTGCCTATTTCGAGGGCCGTTGCGACGTCTACACCACGGACAGCTCGGGCCTCGCCTCGACCCGCGCCAACTTCGCGCCGAACCCGGACGAGCACGTGATCCTGCCGGAGATCATCTCCAAGGAGCCGCTGGGGCCGGTGGTTCGCCGCGGTGACGACGAGTTCTTCGCGATCGTGAAGTGGGTGCTCTACGCCCTCGACAACGCCGAGGAACTGGGTGTCACCATGGCCAACGTCGACGAGATGCTGGAAAGCGACAACCCGTCGGTCCAGCGCCTGCTCGGCGTTTCCGGCGACATGGGCGCGAAGATCGGCCTCGACAACGAGTGGGCCTATCGCGCGATCTCGGCGATCGGCAACTACGGCGAGGCGTTCGAGCGGAACGTCGGCCCGAACACCCCGATCGGCCTGCCGCGCGGCCCGAACGAGATGTGGACCAAGGGCGGCCTGCGCTACGCCCCGCCGATCCGCTGATCTCGCTTCCGCCCAACCGGCAGGGGTGTTCTGAATACCTGATCTAAGACAGCCGCCGCGGTGCCCCAGGTGCCGCGGCGGTTGGCATTTTTCTTGCTGTTGTCTCAGCGGACTTGGATGCGGGCTTGAGTGGATGTCGCGAAGCTGGTCCAGTGGTCGCGCGAACGGGTGCTTGGAGTAGGAATGGCAATGCCGACTGACGACGTACGTGGCGGCATGGAGGATGCGCGGCAGTCACGCGCGGCACCGCCGCCGGATCCGTTCTGGCAGGATGCCCGTTCCCGCGGGATCATCTTTCAGATGCTGGCCATCGGCACGGTCATGCTGGTCGGCTGGTACCTCGTCTCCAACACCTTGCACAATCTCGAAACTCGGAACATCCGCACCGGCTACGACTATCTGGCCAACGAGTCCGGCTTCAACATCGCCGAGACGCTGATCACCTACGACGCCACCTCGACATACGGGCGCGCCCTTTTCGTCGGCATCCTGAACACGTTGCAGGTCTCCGCCCTGTCGATCGTGTTCGCGACCTTCATCGGCACGTTTTTCGGCTTGGCGCGGCTCTCGCCGAACTTCCTGGTGCGCAAGCTCGCTGCCGCGTATGTCGACACGCTGCGCAACCTGCCGCTGCTGTTGCAGCTGTTCTTCTGGTACGCGGTGATCCTGAAGCTGGCGCCGGTGGTGCGTCAGGCGCTCCAGCCGCTGCCAGGGATTTATCTTTCAAACCGCGGACTGGTCATGCCGGTGCCGTCGGCCCACGCCGCCCACAGCTGGATGTTCCTGGCCTTCGCCGTCGGGATCGGCGTCGCCATCTGGCTCAATGCCCGGGCCAACCGCATCCAGGCGGCGACCGGCGAGCGGCCGGCATCGCTGCTGCCCGGGCTCGGCGCCGTCCTGGGCCTGCCGTTCCTGATCTGGCCCGGTCGCGCATCCGTGCTCACGTCGAAATCCTTCGGATCC
>CAYNIS010000090.1:8368-10620 GCA_964397055.1 uncultured Rhodospirillaceae bacterium
GGCTCGGTTTCGGCGCCCCCACCGAACTGGACATGCCGGCCCTGCGCGGGTTCAACATTCGCGGCGGCATGTCGATGACGCCGGAATTCACCGCGCTCTTCGTCGGGCTCACCACCTACCACGCCGCCTTCATCGCCGAAATCGTGCGCGGCGGCGTCCTCGCCGTGCAGAAGGGTCAGTGGGAAGCCGGGACCGCCCTGGGCCTAAACCGCATCCAGCTGATGCGGCTGGTGGTGTTGCCCCAGGCGCTGCGCGTGATCGTGCCGCCGATGACGTCGATGTACCTCAACATCACCAAGAACAGCTCGCTTGCGGTGGCGATCGGCTACCCGGAGCTGGTCTACGTCACCGATACGACCATCAACCAGGCCGGCCGCGCGATCGAGGCGATCTCGATCATGATGGCCGTCTATCTGTCGATCAGCCTGTCCATCTCGCTGTTTATGAACTGGTACAACGCCCGCGTGGCGCTCACCGAACGCTGACCCGGACAGAGCGATCAAGCCGATGACCGACGCCGCACACCCGCACCCGCGCGAGGCGCTGGCACGCCCGATGAGCCCAGATCAGGCCGCCAGCGACATCCGCTTCGGCCACGAACCGCCGGAGGAATTCATTCCGATGACGCCGTTGCCGCCGCCGGCGAACACCGTCGGGGTGATCGGCTGGATGCGCTACAACCTGTTCGGGTCGCCGGCCAACACCATCATCACGCTGGTCTGCCTCTACCTCCTCTACGAAATCATCCCGCCGCTGGTGAGCTTCTTTGTTGTCAACGCGGTCTGGGGGGCCGTCGACCATACGGTCTGCCGGGAGGCGGCCGGGGCTTGCTGGGCCTTCGTCGCGGAGAAGTACCGCCTGGTGCTGTTCGGCACCTACCCGTTCGAAGAGCAGTGGCGTCCGACCCTGGTGATCGCGCTCTTCGTCTCGATCATCGCGGCCAGTTGCTACAAGCCGTTCTGGCGGCGGGAGCTGTTCTTCGCCTGGGCGGGCGCGGTCGTTCTGATGCTGATCCTGCAGGGCGGGGGTGTCTTCGGCCTGTCGCCGGTACCGACCCTGCAGTGGGGCGGGCTCGTCCTGACCCTCATGCTCGCGGTGTTCGGCTCGGTCCTGGCTTTCCCGATCGGCATCTGCCTTGCCCTCGGCCGGCGTTCGGACCTGCCCGTCGTGCGCACCCTGTGTGTGACCTATATCGAGGTGATCCGCGGCGTCCCGCTGATCTCGGTCCTGTTCATGGCGTCGATCATGTTGCCGCTGTTCCTGCCGGAAGAGCTCAACATCGACCTTGTCCTGCGCGCGCTGGTCGCGATCACGCTGTTCATCGCGGCCTACCTGGCGGAGACCGTGCGCGGCGGGCTGCAGGCCCTTTCCAAGGGCCAGTACGAGGCGGCGGATGCCCTCGGCCTCGGCTATTGGCAGAAGATGGGACTGATCATCCTGCCGCAGGCGCTCAAGATCTCGATCCCGACGCTGGTGTCCGGCTTCATCGCGCTCTTCAAGGACACCTCGCTGGTGCTGATCATCGGCCTCGGCGATCTCATGTTCATGACCCGAACCGCGATCGCCGACGTCGAATGGGGGCCGTTCTTCATCGAGGCCTATGTCTTCACCGGGCTCATCTATTTCAGCTTCTGCTTCTGCATGTCGGCCTACGGCAAGTGGCTTGAGCGCACGCTCGACACCACGCATCGCTGAGCCCCCGGCCCGGCCGCCCTCTACCAGCCACGTCATTCCCACGTTCAGTCCAAGGATATCCCGCCGATGAGCGAGGTTGCCCCGTCCCGCATGACGTCCCGTCGGATCATCGACATCCTGGGACTGCACAAGTGGTTCGGCCAGTTTCACGTCCTGAAGGACATCAACCTGACCGTGCACACAGGCGAGCGCATCGTCGTCTGCGGCCCCTCGGGATCCGGAAAGTCGACCCTGATCCGCTGCATCAACCGGCTGGAGGAGCACCAGCAGGGCCGGATCATCGTCGATGAGATCGAACTGACGAACAACGTCAAGAACATCGACGAGGTGCGCCGCGAAGTCGGCATGGTGTTCCAGAGCTTCAACCTGTTCCCGCACCTGACGGTGCTGGAGAACTGCACGCTCTCCCCGATCTGGGTGCGCAAGATGCCGCGCAAGGAGGCCGAGGAGATCGCGATGACCTACCTCGAGCGGGTGCGCATCCCCGAACAGGCCGACAAGTACCCGGGCCAGCTCTCGGGCGGGCAGCAGCAGCGCGTGGCGATTGCCCGCTCCTT
>CAYNIS010000091.1:0-10553 GCA_964397055.1 uncultured Rhodospirillaceae bacterium
CGATGCAGCTGGTACTGCGACAGCGCCCGGTCGCGCGCCCGGTCGCCAAGCGCGGTCGGTGCCGTCAGGGTGATCAGGCGGCGCAGGGTCAGGAGATCCTCCGCCTCGCTCAGGCCGTCGCCGCCGAGCGCCAGGGCGATCGCCGCCTGGGCCCGCGTGCGCAGGGCGAGGGCCGCGTCGTCGAGGTCGAGGGCGCCGAGGCGCAGATGGCGCGTCCAGCCGAAAACGCCGCCGGGCGCCGGTTTGTCGAGCTGGACGGCGGACGGGCGTTCGTCGCCCGCCGTGTCGGCGGCAGAGGTCATTTGATTAGGCGCCCGTGGGCGATGAGCGTGACATAGGCGAGGGCCGCCATCGCGATCAGCCAGGGCCACAGCGGCTTCGGCGGCGCCATCGGCCGGGTCGCCGACAGGTTCAGCGGCACCGTCTCCAGATCATAGTTGCCGGCGCCGGCCGCCGCGATCGCGCGCAGGCCGTCGACGTTCAGGCCGAAGCTCCAGATTTCGGCCCCGCCGCTTTCGACCGTGGCGGCGACGTCGCCCGGCAGCTCGATCGGGATCGCCTGCTCGTCCGCGATCGCCCCCGGGCCGGCCTCGGACAGGGTCAGCGCCCCGCGGCGGATGCCACGGGCATCGCCGTCACGGCTCTGGACGGCCGCGGTATCCGCGGACACCTGGGCGCGGAAGGTGCCGTAGAAGGCGCTGTCGGGGTCGAACCGGATCGCCTCGGCCCGGCCGGTCGCGCCACGCAGCTCCGCCGACAGCCGGTCGATGCGCGGCGGCGGGGCGAGGGTGTCGCCATCCTCCGACGTCAGCGCCAGGGTCAGTTCGATCTCGCCGTCGACCTCCCTCGCGCTGATCTGATAGCGGTCGCGCTCGGACCAGCCGATCAGGCGCTCGGCCCAGGCGGCGATCGCGCGCGCGCCCTGCGGTGCGTCCGCCCAGCTCTGCGGAACCTCGGTCGTCACCACCGCGACCTCGCCCAGGCCGGTCTCCTTGAAGGCCAGCACCGGATCGAGCGGCCACGGGCGCATGGCGATCAGGTCCGCCGTCGGGCGCGCATAGCTGACCGCGGTTCCGCGGAGCGGCAGCGGCGGATCGGGCAGGTAGCGGCCGGAAAGCTCGAGATCGTCCGGGATGTACTCCCCCGGCTCGAAGCTGCGCGGGCGCGGCTGCGGATTGAAGAAGCCCAGGACCAGGTCCTCGATGCGGAACGTGCCGTCGAGGGGCACGGCATGGACCTCGCCCAGCTGGCGCAGGATCGGGTTGATCTGCTGCTCGGTGTTGCCGATCGCGAAGACCGTGGTCATGCAGCCCGGCTGGCGCAGGTTCTGGTTGAAGAAACCGTCGGAGATGAAGAAGACGCCGCAGGGCGGGCGCGCCCGCTGGGCAACCCGCGTCACCGCCCCGACCGGGTTGGTCCCACCGCCCGCCTGCAGGCCGCCCAGCAAGCGCGCCCCGAGCCTGCGGCCGTCCGCATCCATCGCCCGATCCTCCATCAGGAGCAGATCGGAGTCGGAAAAGCTGTAGAGGCTGGCGACATCGCGGGCGACCAGCTGGTCCAGGATGTAGGTCCCGATCACCTTGCCGAAATCCAGCGGCGGGCCGTTCATCGAGCCCGAGACGTCGATGATGAGGGTGATGTTGCCGCCCGGCGGCTCCACCACCTCCATGCGCGGCTGGCTGGTCACCGGCAGAAAAGTGTCGAGGGGGCCGTGCTCGTAGCTCGCCAGGGTCACCGGGACGTCGCCGCCGGCAAGGTGCATGCCATTGACCAGGAGGAGGCCGAGGCCGCCGAACTCGACCGCATCGGCAATCCTGCCCGGCATGCCGGGAGCAAGCCGGTCGGCGGCGACGGCATCGATGACGATCAGGTCGACATCGTCCGGGTTGAACGGCTGCGCCGGCCCGAAGCGCACGAGATCGTAGCCGCCGCGGTCGAGCGCCGAGGCCCAGGGCGCCGGGCCGATCACCGCGATCCGGGGCGGGGCGATGACTTGCGTGTAGAGCCGGCGGGTCTGGCTGACATCGCCGGCGGTCAGGCGGATGTCGACATGCTGGAGCCCGCGCCGATCGAAGGCGAGCGGGATGCGGACCGCGGCCTCCGTCCCCGGCGGGATCACGCGGTCGAGGGTCCCGGCATCGGCCCCGCCGCTCGGCGTCCAGGCCAGCGACACCTCGCTCGGCCGGTCGCTCTCGTTGACCAGGACCAGACGCGCGGTCGTGATCGTGCCGGCCTCGATCTGGGGCGGCAGATAGGCCGAATAGAGGCCCAGGCCCGGGGCCGGGCTTTCGACCGGGAGGACATGGACGGGGCGGCCGCCGCGGGCCAGTTCCCGCGCTGCCTCGGCCCCGTCGCCATCGGTTTCCAGCCCGTCGGAGATCAGGACGACGAAGCCCGGGGCTTCGGCCGACGCCAGCCGCTCGCCCGCCGCTTCGAGGGCGTCGGCGATGTGGCTCTCGCCCCCGTCGATGCCGAGGGCTTCCGCCCGCTCGACCCCGCGGCGCACAAGGTCCGGCAACTCCGCCAGGGTGCCGTTCTCGGCCCCGATCCGGGCGCCGTCGGCGAACAGCAGGAGGTCGACCACCGCCTGGTCGGCATCGCGCGCGGCCTCCCCGAGCGGGGCGACCCAGTCGGCAAGCGCGTCGGCTGCCCGGCGCATCTGATCATCGGACCGGCGCTGGCTGTCGGACACGTCCTGGACGACGACGATGCGCTGGCCCTGGGCCTCGTCGAGTTCGGCGTACCAGGGGGCGAGCCCGGACAGCGCCAGGGCGGTTGCCGACACCAGGAGAAGGGCGAGCCGCACGAACGGGAAGGGACGGGCATGGCGCCCGGTCCAGGGCTGCGCCATCCAGCCGGCGATGGTGAAGGCCGCGCCGGCGATCGCCAGCAACGGCACCGGCAGCATCTGCCAGCCGAAATCACAGCCGAAGGCGAGGTCGCCGAGCGGCGTTTCGAGGACTTCCGGCAGCGGGCAGGCGATCATGCCGGCAGTCTCCGTCGGGCCGCGAGGAAGCGTTCGAGCGCGAACATCAGGGCCGCCAGGGTGACCGCGAAGGGCCACAGCGGCAATCCCTGGATCTGGCTGTGGGCGACCGGCTCCAGGGCCCCTGGTGCGGGCCGGGAGCGCGGCGGGGTGGCGGTTTCGCTCTCATCCGCGCGGGCCCGGACCTCCCGTCCGATCGCATCGAAATACTGTTGCTGAAGATCGACGCTGTCGCCTTCCAGGAGCCAGCGCAACGCATTGAAGAACAGGAGCAGGCTGGCACGGTCGAGCATGCCCTCCCCGTCCGTCGGCAGTCCTGGGACGATGAGCGCGCGCGGCTCCGCCCGGATGCCGACGAAGGCCCCGCCGTCGTCGCCGGCGACCAGGGCGGTGAACCCTTCCGGCAGTTGCACGGGGATCAGGCCGGACCGGTCCAGAAGGTCGAAATTGACCCCCTCCAGGATCGGATGCTCGCCCTCGAAAAAGGCGATGCGGCTTTCATTTCCGGGATTGTAGCCTCGCCCGATCATCAGGCTGGGGACCGTCTCCGACAGCTCCTCGGGATCGCCCACCACGCGCAGGCGCACCGGTGGCCCCTCGGCGTCATCCGTGCCGCCCGACCCGACATCGGCGGTCAGCCAGCCGAGCCGGCGGACCGCCTCCGTCGACGTCGTGCGCCAGTCGACCCGCACCTGGCCTTCCTCCGGCACCACGAGGGTCGCGAGATCGTCGCCGTCATAGGCGTCGCCGATCGACAGGGCCATTCGGTGCTCGCCGGAAACGCGCGGTTCGAACAGGACCGTGTCGGTGCCGTCGCGGCTCCAGCGCAGCGCATCCTCCGCGACCAGGGCACCGGTCGGGTCGAACACGCGAAGGGCGACATCCTGTCCGCGCCGGCCGTGGATCTGGACCGGCACGCGGATCACCTCCAGCTCGCCGGAAAACACGTCCCAGGCGGCCGAGGCCTCGCCGATCGCGACATTGGTCACCGGCCGGGAGACGTCCTGCCAGATCACCTGACGGCCGTCGGGCTCGACATCGATCAGTGGCGCGGGCCGGTCGGTGACGACCGCGACATGGGTGATCGGACAGTCGGGGTTCGCGGCGAGGTTGATCGCCGCCGTCGGCAGGGCGAGGTCGGTGCCGAACGGGCGCGGCTCCAGCGCGGCCAGGGTGTTGTCGATGCCCACCGTATCGCGCGCCGTGGAAATGTCGCGGCGTTCGAGGTCGAAGCTCGACAACCGGGCACAGAAGGACGCCCCGCCGGCGGAGCTTTCGGCCTCCCGGATCAGGGCTGCGGCCTCCGCCCGGGCGCGGTCGAAAAAGGTCTCCTCCCCGTCGCGGGTCGACATCGAATAGGACGTGTCGACCAGGACCCAGAGGCCGAGGGCCCGCCCGCCCGCCTGATTCAACTGGAAGCTGGCCAGCAGAAGCGCGCCGAGGAGAGCCGCCACCATCAGCACCTGCAGCCAGAACAGGAGCGAGGTGACCGGCAGTGCCAAGGCCATGCGCATCGGGCTGTGCTTGGCCGGCGGCAGGTCGTGCAGGAAACGCGCGGCCGACAGCGGCAGCTTCTTGAAGCGCGGCCGGCTCATGTAGATCGCGATCAGGCCGGCCAGCGTCAGGCCGAGGAGGAAGAGCGGGATCATGCCTCCCTCCTGAACAGGCGCTGGAGGACGAGGTCGCCGAACTCGACCGCATCGGCAATCCTGCCCGGCATGCCGGGAGCAAGCCGGTCGGCGGCGACGGCATCGATGACGATCAGGTCGACATCGTCCGGGTTGAACGGCTGCGCCGGCCCGAAGCGCACGAGATCGTAGCCGCCGCGGTCGAGCGCCGAGGCCCAGGGCGCCGGGCCGATCACCGCGATCCGGGGCGGGGCGATGACTTGCGTGTAGAGCCGGCGGGTCTGGCTGACATCGCCGGCGGTCAGGCGGATGTCGACATGCTGGAGCCCGCGCCGATCGAAGGCGAGCGGGATGCGGACCGCGGCCTCCGTCCCCGGCGGGATCACGCGGTCGAGGGTCCCGGCATCGGCCCCGCCGCTCGGCGTCCAGGCCAGCGACACCTCGCTCGGCCGGTCGCTCTCGTTGACCAGGACCAGACGCGCGGTCGTGATCGTGCCGGCCTCGATCTGGGGCGGCAGATAGGCCGAATAGAGGCCCAGGCCCGGGGCCGGGCTTTCGACCGGGAGGACATGGACGGGGCGGCCGCCGCGGGCCAGTTCCCGCGCTGCCTCGGCCCCGTCGCCATCGGTTTCCAGCCCGTCGGAGATCAGGACGACGAAGCCCGGGGCTTCGGCCGACGCCAGCCGCTCGCCCGCCGCTTCGAGGGCGTCGGCGATGTGGCTCTCGCCCCCGTCGATGCCGAGGGCTTCCGCCCGCTCGACCCCGCGGCGCACAAGGTCCGGCAACTCCGCCAGGGTGCCGTTCTCGGCCCCGATCCGGGCGCCGTCGGCGAACAGCAGGAGGTCGACCACCGCCTGGTCGGCATCGCGCGCGGCCTCCCCGAGCGGGGCGACCCAGTCGGCAAGCGCGTCGGCTGCCCGGCGCATCTGATCATCGGACCGGCGCTGGCTGTCGGACACGTCCTGGACGACGACGATGCGCTGGCCCTGGGCCTCGTCGAGTTCGGCGTACCAGGGGGCGAGCCCGGACAGCGCCAGGGCGGTTGCCGACACCAGGAGAAGGGCGAGCCGCACGAACGGGAAGGGACGGGCATGGCGCCCGGTCCAGGGCTGCGCCATCCAGCCGGCGATGGTGAAGGCCGCGCCGGCGATCGCCAGCAACGGCACCGGCAGCATCTGCCAGCCGAAATCACAGCCGAAGGCGAGGTCGCCGAGCGGCGTTTCGAGGACTTCCGGCAGCGGGCAGGCGATCATGCCGGCAGTCTCCGTCGGGCCGCGAGGAAGCGTTCGAGCGCGAACATCAGGGCCGCCAGGGTGACCGCGAAGGGCCACAGCGGCAATCCCTGGATCTGGCTGTGGGCGACCGGCTCCAGGGCCCCTGGTGCGGGCCGGGAGCGCGGCGGGGTGGCGGTTTCGCTCTCATCCGCGCGGGCCCGGACCTCCCGTCCGATCGCATCGAAATACTGTTGCTGAAGATCGACGCTGTCGCCTTCCAGGAGCCAGCGCAACGCATTGAAGAACAGGAGCAGGCTGGCACGGTCGAGCATGCCCTCCCCGTCCGTCGGCAGTCCTGGGACGATGAGCGCGCGCGGCTCCGCCCGGATGCCGACGAAGGCCCCGCCGTCGTCGCCGGCGACCAGGGCGGTGAACCCTTCCGGCAGTTGCACGGGGATCAGGCCGGACCGGTCCAGAAGGTCGAAATTGACCCCCTCCAGGATCGGATGCTCGCCCTCGAAAAAGGCGATGCGGCTTTCATTTCCGGGATTGTAGCCTCGCCCGATCATCAGGCTGGGGACCGTCTCCGACAGCTCCTCGGGATCGCCCACCACGCGCAGGCGCACCGGTGGCCCCTCGGCGTCATCCGTGCCGCCCGACCCGACATCGGCGGTCAGCCAGCCGAGCCGGCGGACCGCCTCCGTCGACGTCGTGCGCCAGTCGACCCGCACCTGGCCTTCCTCCGGCACCACGAGGGTCGCGAGATCGTCGCCGTCATAGGCGTCGCCGATCGACAGGGCCATTCGGTGCTCGCCGGAAACGCGCGGTTCGAACAGGACCGTGTCGGTGCCGTCGCGGCTCCAGCGCAGCGCATCCTCCGCGACCAGGGCACCGGTCGGGTCGAACACGCGAAGGGCGACATCCTGTCCGCGCCGGCCGTGGATCTGGACCGGCACGCGGATCACCTCCAGCTCGCCGGAAAACACGTCCCAGGCGGCCGAGGCCTCGCCGATCGCGACATTGGTCACCGGCCGGGAGACGTCCTGCCAGATCACCTGACGGCCGTCGGGCTCGACATCGATCAGTGGCGCGGGCCGGTCGGTGACGACCGCGACATGGGTGATCGGACAGTCGGGGTTCGCGGCGAGGTTGATCGCCGCCGTCGGCAGGGCGAGGTCGGTGCCGAACGGGCGCGGCTCCAGCGCGGCCAGGGTGTTGTCGATGCCCACCGTATCGCGCGCCGTGGAAATGTCGCGGCGTTCGAGGTCGAAGCTCGACAACCGGGCACAGAAGGACGCCCCGCCGGCGGAGCTTTCGGCCTCCCGGATCAGGGCTGCGGCCTCCGCCCGGGCGCGGTCGAAAAAGGTCTCCTCCCCGTCGCGGGTCGACATCGAATAGGACGTGTCGACCAGGACCCAGAGGCCGAGGGCCCGCCCGCCCGCCTGATTCAACTGGAAGCTGGCCAGCAGAAGCGCGCCGAGGAGAGCCGCCACCATCAGCACCTGCAGCCAGAACAGGAGCGAGGTGACCGGCAGTGCCAAGGCCATGCGCATCGGGCTGTGCTTGGCCGGCGGCAGGTCGTGCAGGAAACGCGCGGCCGACAGCGGCAGCTTCTTGAAGCGCGGCCGGCTCATGTAGATCGCGATCAGGCCGGCCAGCGTCAGGCCGAGGAGGAAGAGCGGGATCATGCCTCCCTCCTGAACAGGCGCTGGAGGACGAGGTCGCCGCCGAAGCGCTCGGACAACAGCTCGTCGGCCGCCGGATCCTCGACCGCCGGCCAGTGCCAGGTAGTGAGGTCGAGCGCCCCGCGGCGCAGCTGGCGGGTCACCCGGTCCCGATTCTCCGCAATCCGGTCGTCGACGATGGCAAGTTCCCGGTCGGCAAGGTCGAGGCGCAGGTCACCGCCCTCCGCCCACGGCCCGTCGATCTCCGCCGGTCCCTGGGAAAGCAGGGTCCGCTCGTGCGGCCAGCTGTCGAGCTCGACCAGGATGACCCAGCGAAAGCCGTCCTGGGCGCGGGCGACGGCCCGGGCCAGCTCGCCGAACTCGTCCGGCCAGTAGAGGTCGGTGATGATCACCCAGACACCGGCCGGCTTCAGGACACTCTGGAGGACGCCATGGTTGGGCCGGGCGGCGGCCTTCAGACGCCCGGGGTCGGCGAGGAAACGCAGCGCCGACGGCGTCGGCTCGCCGCCGCGCAGGCGGTCGAGGCCGGGGCCGAGCCGGGTCGAGACACCGAACAGCCGGTGGAGGACGACATGGTCGCCGCTGGCGAGCGCGATCCGGGCCAATGCCTCCGCCAGCCAGCGGCCGACATCGATCTTCCGGCAGCCGTCGGGCAGGAACATCGTCTCCCGCGTGTCGAGGGAGATCACCAGCGTGATCTGCTCCTCCGCCGCGAAGGTGCGCACGAGATAGGGCTGCGACCCCGCGGACTGGAACGCCGGGGAGGCGGTCAGGCGGGCGGAGGCGCGAAAATCGATATGGCGGAAATCGTCGCCGGGCAGATAGGGGCGGAACTCGTGGAACTCCAGGCTCTGCCCCTGGCGCCGACGCAGATGGCCGCCGACCGAGGTCGCCCGCTGGCGCCGGCGCGCGGCCAGCCGGTAGCGGTCGAGGAAACCGCGATCGAGCGGAAATCCGGTGGTGGTGGTGGCGAGCGCCATCGCGAGCCCTTGATCCCGACCGATCAGCGCTTGGCGATGGCGACCGGGGCGGCCCCGGCCCCGGCATCGCCCAGGGCGACGGCGAGCGCGTCGCGATAGCCCTCGACATTGGGGGCGGTCATCTCCAGAAGCTCGGTCATCAACTGGTCGTGGAGATCGTCGGGATCGGCGAAATCGTCCTCGTCGCGGGCGCGCTTCATCTTCGCCCGGTCCTCCAGGAACCGCGCCTGCCAGTCGAGGTCGAGCTTGAGGCGGTGGCGCATGACCGGCAGTGCGACCCGCGCGAAGCCGGCAACCATGTGATCGCCCTCGCCGGAGATGAACATGCCGGCATAGGCCTTGGCGCCGAGCATCAGGGCGGTCGCCGCACGCGGCCCCAGGCCGTACTGGATGTAGCGGCGGTACCATTCGCTGATGCGCTTCTTGCCGACCCGGTCGATGCCGATCATGCCGTCCGGGTCGTTGTTGGTGGCGAGCACGACGTTGATGATGTGGTGCTGGACCGACGGCAGCGGCGTCAGGTTGCGAATCGCGCCCTTGATGCGGTGATAGCGGGCCAGCGCCTCGGCCTCGTCGGTCGCCGCCGGCGGCGGCACGACGCTGACCGGGGCGGCGTCGGTCTGGGCCAGCTGACCGGCATCCTTGCCGACGATGCGGGTCAGCGTATCGGCGACCGGGAACGGCATCCGGATCTTCATCATGAAGCGGTCGGCCTGCGCTTCCGGCAGGTCGTAGGTGCCTTCCTGGTCGATCGGGTTCTGGGTCGCCAGCACCATGAAGGGCGGGATCACCGTCATCGCATCGCCGTTGAACAGGATCGGCTGTTCGGGCGTCAGCGTATGGGTCTCGCCAAGGACGGTGACATGGCGCTCGGCCATCGCCTCCAGCATTGCCGACTGGGTCTTCGGCGTTGCCCGGTTGATCTCGTCGGCAAGCAGCAGCCAGCGGAAGACCGGGCCGGGCTGAAAGGCGAACTGACCCGACTGGGCCGGGTCCGGCATCTTGGTGCCGGTGATGTCGGCGGGCATCAGGTCGGGGGTGAACTGGATGCGCCCGAACCGCCCGGTCGACAGGCCGAGGGCCGCGCACAGCGTCTTCACCAGTTGGGTCTTGCCGAGACCGGGATTGCCTTCCAGCAGGATGTGGCCGTCGGTGTAGAGGGCGCACAGGGTCTGGCGCACCACCTCGTCCAGGCCGAACATGCTCTGGCCGATGGCCTCGCACACGCCGCGCACATAGCTGACATCGTCACGGGCGATCGCCAAGGCTGAACCCTCCTAACGCAGACGGTCGACGCTCAGGCCGGCTGCGCATGGCAGCCGCGGTCGGGGCTGTGAGTTTGCCCGGCGATATGCCCGGGCGTTCTTGAAGATAGTCCGAATGACCGGTCCGCCAAAACCGGCGCCCGGGTTCCGAGCGGCGGCAGGCCCTTGCACGGGCGGTCACGCCCGCGATCACCGACCATCCGGTCACGCCAACTGATCACCGGCCCTCGCCGCTCATCGAGTGGGCGATCCAGGCCGGCAGCGACTGGCGAGGTTCTGCCGCCCGCTCGCCGCCGCTGCCGTCGCGCCCGCGCCCGGTGCCGTCGTCCGCTGCCCCGGCGGCCCAGTTTCGGCCTAGGCCCTGTTCCGGGAACGGGACGTCGACGACCATCACGTTGCGCGAGCTGGATGGCGGGCGGAAGCCGATCTCCGGCAGGCGGGTGCGGGCCCGGGCGCGGTCGAGTTCGGTCTCCGTGGCGCCGGTCGGCGACCAAGTCTCCCCGCCAGGGGCGACCATGCGCGGGGTCTGGGAGGGCTCGGGCGTGTCGACCGCGTCGCCCTCCTCCTGGTCCTGCTGATCGCCCTGGCCGGGGCTGAAGCCGCGCCCGTCGGAGTCGCTGTCGCTCTCGCCACCCTGGCCCTGGGCCATCGACTGGCCGTCGCCGTCTTCCTCACCGCCGCCACCCGGCTGCTGGCCCTGCTGGCCACCCTGGCCGCCGTCCTGGCCCTGTTGGCCTTGCTGCTGGCCTTGCTGCTGGCCCTGCTGGCCCTGCTGCTGGCCCTGGCCGCCGCCCT
>CAYNIS010000092.1:0-10463 GCA_964397055.1 uncultured Rhodospirillaceae bacterium
GGTGCCGAGGACCGGGGGGGTGTCTGGTCCGGGAAGTCGAAGCGGCGTGGCGGGGGTTCCGGCGCGCAGGCCCCCATCGCCAGACACGTAAGCAGGACGGCGGCTCGCCGGATGCGGGGCAGGGCGGTGGTCATGCGGCCGCTGCCGTCTGCCCGAGCCATGCACGCGCATCGTCGAGCGCCCGGGCAGACAGGGCGCGTTTGCGCTCGCGGCCCTTGTGCCGCCCCTCGATCGGCGGGAACAGGCCGAAATTGACATTCATCGGCTGGAAGGTGTCGGCGTCTGCCCCGCCGGTGATGTGGGCGATCAGCGCCCCCATGGCGGTGGTCGGCGGCGGCAGCGGCTGGGCGATTCCCAGCCGTTCGGCGGCGGCCAGGCGGCCGGTGATCAGGCCGATCGCGGCACTTTCGACATAGCCCTCGCAACCGGTGATCTGGCCGGCGAAGCGCAGGCGCGGCATCGCCTTCATGCGCAAGGTGCCGTCGAGCAGCTTCGGGCTGTTGAGGAAGGTGTTCCGGTGGATGCCGCCCATGCGCGCGAACTCGGCCCTTTCCAGGCCGGGGATCATGCGAAAGACCTCGCCTTGTGCGCCGTAGCGCATCTTGGTCTGGAACCCGACCATGTTGTAGAGGGTGCCGAGCGCGTTGTCCTGGCGCAGTTGGACCACGGCCCAGGGCCGCCGCCCGGTCCTGGGGTCGGTCAGGCCGACCGGCTTCATCGGCCCGTAGCGCAACGTGTCGAGGCCGCGGCCCGCCATCACCTCGATCGGCAGGCACCCCTCGAAATAGGGGGTCGATGCCTCCCACTCCTTGAATTCGGTGACGTCGGCTGCGGTGAGCGCGGCGATGAACGCCTCGTACTCTTCCCTGGTAAAGCCGCAGTTGATGTAGTCGGCACCGTCGCCGCCGGGGCCGGCCTTGTCGTAGCGGGACTGGAACCAGGCCTTCTCGAAGTCGATCGAGTCCTTATGAATGATCGGGGCGATCGCATCGAAGAAGGCGAGGGCGTCTTCCCCCGACAACGCACGGATCGCGTCGGCCAGGGCCGGAGAGGTGAGCGGGCCGGTCGCGACGATGACACTGTCCCAGTCCGCCGGCGGCAGGCCTGCGACCTCTCCGCGGTCGATGGTGACCAGGGGATGGACGTTCAGGATCTCCGTCACGAGCCCGGAGAACAGGTCCCGGTCGACGGCGAGTGCCCCGCCGGCCGGCAGCTTGTGGGTGTCGCCAGCCGCCATGACCAGGCTGTCCGCCAAGCGCATTTCCGCATGGAGAAGGCCGACCGCGTTGTACTCGGCATCGTCGGACCGGAAGGAATTGGAGCAGACGAGTTCCGCCAGGCCGTCGGTCGAATGGGCATCTGTCGCCCGATCGGGCCTCATCTCGTGCAGGATCACCGGCACGCCGGCCTGGGCGATCTGCCAGGCTGCTTCCGATCCCGCGAGCCCGCCGCCGATGATGTGAACCGGGACAAGGTCGGGGGCCGCCGGTGTGAGCCGGATCTGGGTGAGTTGAGACGGGTGGGGCGACACGTGGATACCTCTGGGATTGGCCGGCGCGTGCCACGGCGGGCGCGCGTGCCCTCATGATCTATGCTATGGCCGGGCGGACGCAACACGCGCGGCCGTCCACCACAAGCGGAGACTTCCCATGAACCGTCGCATCAACCCGAGCAATGTCGCCGGTCCGTTCGGCGCCTATACCCACGCGATCGCTGTCGATCCCGGGGCGAGGCTCCTGGTGTTGTCCGGTCAGGTCGGTACCGACGCCGACGAGAACACCCCGGAGAGCGTCGAGGAGCAGTCGTTCCTGGTCTACGACAACATCCGGAAGATCCTGGAGACCGAGGGGATGGGTTTCGGGGACATCGTCAAGGTGACGATGTTCGTCGTCGCCGGCACCGATATCGCGGCGGTGCGGGCCGGCCGCGAACGCGCCATGGGCTCGATCGAGCCGCCGACCTCCACCCTCGTCTACATCTCGGCCCTGGCACAGCCGCACTGGAAGGTCGAGGTCGAGGCGATTGCCGCAAAGGCCGGCTGATCTCATCTCCAACTTTAAGAAATAATGATAACCATATGATTTGAATGGGAGGAGCGTAATGAACCGGGTCGATGGCAAGGTCGCCTTGGTGACCGGGGCGGGCCGTGGCCTCGGCGAGGCGGCGGCCCGCCTCCTGGCGGAGGCCGGCGCCACCGTCGTGATCACCGACCTTCAGACCGACGCCGCGACCCGGCTCGCCCGGGAGATTGCGGACCAGGCCGGGCGTGCCGACGCCGCCCATGCCCTCGGCCATGACGTCACCAGCGAAGATGACTGGCAGCGTGTCATCGACACGGTTACGGGCCGCTGCGGCGGCATCGATGTCCTGGTCAACAATGCCGGTGTCGCCCTCACCGGCACGATCGCGGAGACCACGCTGGAGACCTGGCGCAAGGTCGTGTCGGTCAATCTGGACGGCGTCTTCCTGGGCATGAAATGCGTGCTGCCGGCGATGCGACCGCGCACCGGTCAATGGGAGGGAGGCGGCTCGGTCATCAACATTTCCTCGATCCTGGGCCTGGTCGGCAGCCCGGGCGCGGCGAGCTACGCCGCTTCCAAGGGCGGTGTCCGGCTGCTGACCAAGACGGCGGCGCTGGAATTCGGGCGGCTCGGCTATGGGATCCGCGTAAACTCGGTTCATCCGGGCTATATCGAAACGGCGATGTTCGACTATGCGGTGACCCGGCAGGTCGAACGGGGCCTTGTCGGAACCACGGAAGAGGGTCGTCAGCGGCTCCAGTCCATGCATCCCATCGGACGGATCGGCAAGCCGATCGACGTCGCCCGCGCCGTCCTCTGGCTCGCCTCGGCGGCCAGTTCCTTCACCACCGGATCGGAAGTCGTCGTCGACGGCGGATACACAGCCCAATGAGCGATCTCCTCGATTTTTCGGCGCTTGAGCGCACCGGCAAGCCCAATGACTATGTCGTCGCCCCGCCCGGCCTGACGCCGGTCGAACCGGACCGCGACAGCCCCGTTTTCGATGCGGAACCGGCGGCCGTCGCCGCAGCCATGAAGGCCGTCGTCGAGGCGGACGTGCGCACGGCAATCGTCGGCACGAGCGATGACGGCCTGGCGTTTGAGGCGACCCAGACCAGCCTGATCTTCGGTTTCGTGGACGACATCTCGGTCCGCGCGCTGGAGGGCGGCCAGGTCGCGGTCTACAGCCGCAGCCGCACCGGCTATTCCGACCTTGGCGTCAATCAGGCGCGCGTCGACCGCTGGCTCGATGCGCTCGCGACAAGGCTGGGGTCTCGCTGAGGGGGTCGAAAGCGCCGGCGGCCAAAGGGTAGGGTGCGGCGCTTTTTGGTCCCGCAGCCTGATCGGCCGATCCCCATGACCCGTCTTCCCGAGATTGATGCCGTCGACCGGATTATCCGGGACGTCGCGGCGGAAGAGGTGGTGCCGCGCTTTCGCGCCCTTGCCAGCGGCGATATCCGGGAGAAAGGCCCCGGCGACTACGTCACCATCGCGGATGAGGCCTCCGAACGGGCGCTGTCCCGGCGACTTGCCGCCCTCATGCCCGGCTCGTTGGTGGTTGGCGAGGAGGCGGTCGCCGCGGACGAGAGCGTCATGGACTATCTCCAGGCGCCGGACCCGATCTGGATCCTCGACCCCATCGACGGCACCGTCAACTTCGTCGACGGCGACCCGCGCTTCGGCATGATCGTCAGCCTCGCGGTCGGCGGTGAGATCGTGATGGGGTGGATCTTCGACCCGATCGGCCAGCGCATGACCCACGCCGAACGCGGCAGCGGGGCCTTCGTTGACGGGCGACGGGCGTCCGTGGCGCGCCCGGCCGATATCGGGGCGATGAGCGGCCATGTCGTGCCATGGATCTTCAAGGCGTTGAAGCGGCCCCATGCCTCCGACCGGTATCGTCGGTTCGGCAAAGCGTTCACGGTCAAGTGCTGTGCCCACGAATATGTGATGCTGGCCGAAGGGCAGAGCCATTTCGCCATATACCGGACGACCAAGGCCTGGGATCATGCCGCCGGATGGCTGATCCATGGGGAGGCGGGCGGCTATTCGGCGACCTTCGACGGCAAGGCCTATGCGTTCCAGGGGTCAACCCGACAGGGCCTCATCATGGCGCCTGATGAAGCCTGCTGGTCGGCCGTTCACTCCCTTCTGTTCGATGATTGAAACCAATATCTTAAGGGCGTACTTCATGTCTGAAGCGAAATCCGTCGCGTTCCTCGGCCTGGGCGTCATGGGCTATCCGATGGCCGGGCATCTGGCCGCCGCCGGCCACCGGGTCACGGTCTACAATCGCACCGCGGCGAAAGCGGACGCGTGGGTCGCTCAGCATGGCGGGGCATCGGTCAAGACCCCGCGGGAGGCTGTTGCCGGTGCCGACCTGGTGTTCGCTTGTGTCGGCAACGACGACGATCTGAGAAGCGTTGTGCTGGGCGACCATGGCGCGTTCGCCGGCATGGCTGCCGGTACGCTGTTCGTCGACCACACCACAGCCTCCGCGGAAGTGGCCCGTGAGCTCTACGCCGCCGGCAAGGAGCGGTCCATCGGCTTCCTCGACGCGCCGGTGTCGGGCGGGCAGGCGGGAGCCGAGAATGGCGTCCTTACCGTCATGATCGGCGGCGACGAGGCCGATTTCGCCAAGGCTGAGCCGCTGATCAGGTGCTTCGCCCGTGCGGCCAACCTGATCGGGCCGTCGGGCGCGGGCCAGCTGTGCAAGATGGTCAACCAGATCTGCATCGCCGGTCTGGTCCAGGGACTGTCGGAAGCCATGAACTTCGGCGCCAAGGCCGGGATCGACATGGACAAGGTGCTCGCCACCATCTCCAAGGGCGCGGCCCAGTCCTGGCAGATGGAAAACCGGGCGGCGACGATGCTCGACGGCAAGTTCGACTTCGGCTTTGCCGTCGACTGGATGCGCAAGGACCTCGGCATCTGCCTCGCGGAGGCGAACCGCAATGGCGCCCGGCTGCCGGTCACGGCACTTGTCGATCAGTTCTACGCCCAGGTCCAGGGCCGTGGCGGCAGCCGCTGGGATACCAGCTCGCTGATCCACCTGCTGGCGAACGACTGAGGCGGTTTGGCCGGTCAGGCCGCCGCGTCCTCGGGCGGCAGGCGGCCGACCTCGTCGCCCAGCTTGACCAAGGCGCCGACCAGCCGCCGGTAGCGCTTGTCGATCGCGAGGTCCCAGAGATTGCCGTCGGTCAGGGCCAGCCGGAACGCCTGATAGACCGTGCGCGTGGCAATCAGGATCATCGCGAGGAAGGGCAGGGCGAGCGGCCATTTCGCGGCCTCTTCCCTCAGCTCCTTCCAGGCGGCCTTGGGCGACATCTGATCGCCGACCGGACCGTAGCGCACCAGGCGCGGCATGCGGTCCAGGCCGCCGCATTCGGCCGCGAGGTCTCGACGCTCCGCCTCCTCGTCGATCGCGCGCTGGATTTCGAGGACGAGGCGGTCGCCGACCAGCATCAGGGTGGCATCGGTCCGCCGGCCGCCGGAATCCCGCAGCCACACGCGCGCCCGATCCGCCGTGGCGGGGTCGTCAAGCGGGCCGAGATCGGGCTCATATGTGGCCGACGGCAGGTCGCTCATGAGCCTGGGCCGTGTCCCTCGGCTTCCTCCGCCTTGGCCGCCTGCCACAGCGCCTCCATGCGCTCCAGCCCGGCATCGGCGAGGGCTGTGCCCTCCGTCGCCAGCGTCTCCTCGATGCGCCGGAAACGCCGCTCGAACTTCTGATTGGTGTGGCGCAGCGCCGCTTCCGGATCAATCTCCAGCCGGCGGGCAAGATTGACGAGGGCGAACAGAACGTCGCCAAGCTCGTCCATGGTGCGTGCCCTGGCGTGGGCGGCATCGGCCCCGGGCTGGGTAAGCTCGTGGCGCAGTTCCTCGACCTCCTCGACGATCTTGTCGAGGATGCCGACCGCGTCCGGCCAGTCGAAGCCGACCCGCGCCGCCCGCTTTTGAAGCTTGACCGCGCGAAGAAGGGCGGGGAGGCCCTTGGCCACGTCGTCAAGGACGCTCAAGCGCCGACCGTCGGCCTCCGCCTTGGTCTTGCGCTCGGCCTCCTTCAACGCCTCCCACAGCCGATTGACCTGGTCCGGCTGGGCCGCGTCGACGCCACCGAACACATGCGGATGACGGCTGATCAGCTTGTCGCCGAGGGTCCTGGCGACCGCCTGGAAATCGAAATGGCCGGCCTCGTCCGCCATTTGGGCGTGGAACACGACCTGAAGCAGAAGATCGCCGAGCTCGCCTTTCAGGTCGGCCATATCCTCCCGCTCGATCGCGTCGGCGACCTCATAGGCCTCTTCGATCGTGTAGGGGGCGATGGTCGCGAAGGTCTGCTCGACGTCCCAGGGGCAGCCGGTCTCGGGATCGCGAAGTGCGGCCATGATCGCGAGCAATCGTTCGATTGGCGCGGCATCCTGACCATCCCGGGCGGCTGGCCCGGCGGACTCGGCATTGGGCTTCGGCTCGGGGCGCGAGGGTGAAACGGGCAGGTCGGGCACGGCGCGCGCTCTCGTCGAAAGGAACAGGCTGAACGCCAAGACTATATCCCGCGTGTCGGCGCCTGTCGGCAACGACCAGCGTCCGACAAATGTCGGATAAGATGTATTATGGAAAATAAAGTGCCGAGGGGAGGGGTGACCCGCTACCAGGTGCCGACCTCCGGGATCGGCCCGATCAGATGATAGAGGTAGAACCGCTCGGAAACGTCATCCCGGACGGGGATGTCGACATGGCCGCGCGCATGAACCGTCGCGAACCGTTCAAGAATGTCCTCGCGGTCGTCCCAGGCGGTGACGAAGAGGATGTCCGCCGCATCCCCCTGACGAAGCGGCACCGCCATCTGATAGTGATCCAATGGAACGGCACTGTTGCGCCAGGTGCGCACGTCGATCGCGCGATCGCGCAGGTGATAGACCAGTTGGGCGGTCAGCTTGCGCTCGTCCGCGAGGACCACAGTTCCACGCTGCCGGCTGAGGACCGTCTCAATCCGCTCGGCCAGCACCGGCCAGCCGCGCATGCGCATGAACGGATCCATCGCTTCTCGAGGCGGCTGCCACCCGGTGGCCGCGGTCAGGGTGATCGCCAGCCCGACCGCGAGATTGAGGCCGATCGCCGTGGCGGCGAGGGCATGCCTGCGGCCCTCGACCAGCCACCAGGCAACCGCGATCGACGCCGCCACATAGGCGGTCGCCGCCCAGTTGGCATGCGCCCGCGACAGGAACGCCTGCGCGATCACCGTCGCCAGGATCGGGGCGGACAGCCAGAACAGAAGCCGCTGCGGGGTTTGCCCCTGCCAGGGTCGCGTTGCTGCCGCCCAGACGACATAGGCAGCCAGCGTGATCGGCCCGAACACCCCGCCCTGCCCGGCCAGGAACTCCAGCCCCTTGACCGGTCGGAACAGATCGCCGCCCCAATTGGCGTTGGACGCGGTATGGCCGACGGTCACCCAGTCGTTCTGGAGGTTCCAGATCAGGTTCGGCACCAGGCCGAGGACGGCAAGGCCGAGGGCGACACCGAGCTGGCGGCTGGTCAACAGCCAACGACTGCCCGGACTGGTCAGCGCGAAGAGCAGGATGCCGAGAACGAAGTACAGCATCGCGTATTTCGCGAGCAGTCCTGCGGCGAGGGCCAGGCCAAGCACCACGGCCCAGCGATCGCCACGGCCTTCGATGAGACGGGCCGAGGCCACGAGGGCGGTTGCCCAGGCCGTCATCAGCGGGACGTCGGTCGAGATCTGGAGGGAGGAAAAGGCAACCCCGGGCAGGGTGGCGTAGACCACCGCGGCCGTTGCGGCGACCCGGCGATCCCGAAACAGCTGCCAAGCGGCGATGCCGGTCAGCGCCGCCGTGATCGCGTGATAGAACGGGGCCGAAAGCCGGATGCACCCTGCCCCATCGCCGCACACGGCCGTCGTGGCCGCGATCGACCAGGCGATCAACGGCGGCTTGGAGAAGTAGCCCCAGTCAAGGTCCTGAGCCCAGAACCAGTACTGGGCCTCATCCGCGATCAGGCCCAGTCGGCCGAACAAGACCGCTGCGAGGCGTATCGCCAACAGCCCGAGAATCACGACCGCTGCCAGCGTCGCCGGCGACAGGCCGGCCAGGATCGGCCGTGGCGTGTCCGCGGCGGCAACACTCATACCGTGATCACCAGGCCGTCATAGGCGGGCTCGACGTTGTCCGGTGTTTCCGCCATCACGTCTTCGTAGTCCATGGTCTGGTTCATATGCGTGAGCCAGGCGCGCTTCGGCTTTAGCCGGTCGATCCATTCCAGCGTGCGCTCGAGATGCGCGTGGGCCGGGTGCGGCTCTCGCCGGCAGCTGTCGACAATCCAGTACTCAACGCCCTCCAGGACCTCGAAGGCGGCCTCGTCGAGATTGGCCACATCGGTCGAATAGGCGAGGGAACCGATGCGCAGGCCGACGGAGATGCAGGTCCCATGGTCCTGGGCGAAGGTCTTGATCGGCGGAAGCGACCGGAACTTCAGCGTGTCGCCAATGTCGAAAGTTTCCGGATTCAGAAACACCGGATAGAGGCCGTTCGTCTGATCCTCGAACAGGTAGCTGAAGCGCCGGGTGATGTCTCGCATGGTTTCCTGGGTCGCCATCATCTTGATCGGCGAACGCATCTGGATCCAAACCGAGCGCAAGTCATCGATGCCGTGGACATGGTCCGCATGAGAGTGGGTGTAGAGCACACCGTCGACGCGTTTGACGTCAGCGTCGAGAAGTTGATCCCTGAGATCGGTCGACGTATCCACGAGGAGCGTGGTTCCGCCCTGCTCTATGAGGGCTGAGGGCCGGCGTCGCCGGTTCTTCGGGTTGGTCGGATCGCACTGGCCCCAGCGATTGCCGATCAACGGCACGCCCATCGAGCCGCCGGTGCCGAGGATGGTGACTTTCAGCTGATCGGTCATGCCGCCGCCTTCGCGAACAGCCGGTAGAAGTTGGCGGTGGTCGCCGCTGCCAGCTCCTCGGCGGCAACGCCCTTCACATCCGCCACGACCTTGGCGGTGTGGGCGACGAAGGCCGGCTCGTTCGTCTTGCCGCGCTTGGGCACCGGGGCGAGATAGGGGGCATCGGTTTCGACCAGCAGGCGATCCATCGGCACTCGCCCGCAGATTTCCCGCAGCTCGGTCGAGTTCTTGAAGGTCACGATCCCGGAGAAGGAGATATGGAAGCCAAATTCCAGAGCTTCTTCAGCGAGTTGCGGCCCGGAGCTGAAGCAGTGCATGACCCCGGTCAGGCCGCCGCCAGCGGCTTCCTCCCGGATCACCCGCATGGTGTCGGCCTCCGCGTCCCGGCTGTGGACGATCAGCGGCAGACCGGTTTCCAGGCAGGCGCGGATGTGCCGCCGGAAGCCCTCCTCCTGGTCCTCGCGCGGGCTCTTGTCATAGTAGTAGTCGAGCCCGCATTCGCCGATCCCGACGACGCGCGGATGCCTGGAGAGCTCCACCAACTGGCCGACCTCGACCCTCTTTTCGGCGGCCTCCCCGGCGTGATGGGGGTGGGTTCCGACGGTGCAGTTGACCGCTTTATGGGCCTCGGCGATCTCAAGGACCTCGTCGAAGCGGGCAACCCGGGTCGAAATCGTGACCATGCGCTCCACACCCGCCTCCGCCGCGCGCGCCAGGAGGCCGTTGCGGTCGGCGGCGAGGTCCGGGAAATCCAGGTGGCAATGGCTGTCGACCAGCCTGAGGCCGGCTGTCAGCATCAGACCTCCTCCGCGGCGGCCGGGGCCGGCTCCTCGGCGATGCGCGGGAACACACCGGAGGGGGCAGGAAGCGCCGTCCCGGGCATCAGTGCGAAATCCGGGCCGAGGGCGGCGAAATCGCGCGCGTCCGGGGCGACCGACAACTGGTCGAGCATCCGTCCGGCCGCCGTCGGGGTGAAAGGCTGCACGATGATCGCCAGATGCCGGATCGTTTCGGCCAGCGTGTAGAGCACCGTCCGCATCCGCGCCGGGTCGGCCTTCTTCAGCTTCCACGGTTCCTGCGCGTCGACATAGCGATTCGCCTCGCCGACCACGGCCCATATCTGGTCGAGAGCGCGATGAAACGCCTGAGCGTCGATTTCCGGCCGAACGGCGCCCAGCATCGCCCGCGCGCGGCCCAGAAGGGCATGGTCGGCGGCCGACGTCTCGCCCGGCTCCGGCACCGCCCCGGCACAGTTCTTGGCGATCATCGACAGGACGCGCTGGGCGAGATTGCCGAGATCGTTGGCGAGTTCGCCATTGATCCGCTGGATCATCTGCCGGCGGGAGAAGTCGCCATCGTTGCCGAACGGCACCTCCCGCAGCAGGAAGTAGCGGGTCTGGTCCAGGCCATAGGTCTCGACGAGATCAGCCGGGGCGACGACATTGCCGAGCGACTTGGACATCTTCTGCCCCTCGACCGTCCACCAGCCATGGGCATAGACGCGCCGTGGCAGGGGCAGCC
>CAYNIS010000093.1:0-10408 GCA_964397055.1 uncultured Rhodospirillaceae bacterium
TCAAGGTCGAGCCGAAGGGCCGGCCGGCGACCATCGACGAGCTCTTGAAGAGCACCTCCAAGGCTGCTCCCGGCGAGGGCGAGGCGGCTACCCCGCCGAGGAAGAAGAGCTGGTGGCGGCGCCTGTTCGGCGGCTGATCGACCCACGCATCGTCATTGAAAACGAAAGCCCCGGGTTTCCGCCCGGGGCTTTCTCATTAACTGTCCGCGCGGACTGATCAGGTCCGTTCCCGGGTCTGCTGAGCGCCCCGCTCAGCCACCTGAGCCGGAAGCGGTCTGCGGGACGGAGCCCATGACATCCGACGGCCGCGGCAGGCCCGGCGTGCGGATCGGTGTCACCCGGCGGGTCAGGCCGGCGAGCACCAGGCCGATGACCAGCAGCACCGCCGACACGCCGATCAGCTGCCAGATGGTGATGCCGCCCATCAGCTCCCCACCCGGGGCCGCGAGGGCGAGACCGCCAAGGCCGATGACGAAGCGCGCCACCATCTGCGGGCCCGAGCTGCCGATCGATCCGAACAGCCAGATGTAGCCCTGCAGTGCGCCGGCAAGCAGCATGACCCCGATGATCGCCGTCACGTTGACCAGCAGGATCGCGCCGATGCCGCCGGCCGTGGCCCAGTCGCCGAGCAGCAACAGCGCCGGGTTGAAGACGAAGAAGAACGGGATGAAGTAGATGATGGTGCCGAGACGCATCGCCTCGAACCCCGTCTCCATCGGCTTCGATCCGGCAACCGACGCCGCCGCGAACGCGCCCAGTGCCACCGGCGGGGTGATGAAGCTCAACATCCCCCAGTACAGCATGAACATGTGCACCGGCAGCGGATCCAGGCCGGACTTGATCAGGGCCGGCGCCAGGATGATGGCGAGGAAGATGTAGGCCGCCGTCACCGTCATGCCGATGCCGAGGATGAAGCTGGTCGCCGCACCCATGATCAGCAGCAGCAGCACATTGTCGCCGGCGAGGAAGACGAGATCGTTGGTGATCGTCCCCGCCATGCCGGTGCCGACCAGCGCCCCGATGATCAGGCCGACCGCGCACAGGATGCCCGCCAGTTCCGCCAGAAGCTGAACGCCGGCCTGAACGAAGCGGTAGAACCGGTGCAGGTTCATCCGGTGCTTCGAGCTGAACTGGTTGATCGCCAGAAGCAGAAGTGTGGCGATGAAGGGTGCGCGCGCTTCCTGCTTCCAGAACACCAGCATGACGACCAGGAAGACGAAGACGAAGATGTAGTACCAGCCGTCGAGCATCACCTGCTTGAGGTTCGGCAGTTCTTCGCGCGGCAAGCCCTCTAGTTCGTTGCGCGCCGCGTAGGCATCGATCTGCATGTAGAGACCGTAGTAGTAGAGCAGCGACGGGATGACCGCCGCGATCGCGACCTCGGCGTAGGAAATCTTCAGGAAGTCGGCCATCACGAAGGCTGTCGCCCCCATGATCGGCGGCATCATGACGCCACCTGTCGAGGCACAGGCCTCGATGGCGCCCGCGGTCTTCGCCGAGATACCGATGCGCCGCATCGCCGGGATGGTCAGCGTGCCGGTGGTCAGGACGTTGGTGACCGGACCGCCCGACATCGAGCCGAAGAGGCCGGAGGAAAAGATCGCGACCTTCGCCGGGCCGCCGCGAACGTGGCCGAGGAGCGCGAAGGCGAAGGAGATGAAGAAGCCCCCGGCGCCGGTGAACTGCAGCGCCACACCGAACAGCAGGAAGCCGAACACCAGGAGACCGAACGCCCGCATCGGAATGCCGAGCAGGCTTTCGATCGAATAGACGTGGAAGGCGGCGGCCTCCAGCGGGCTGGACTGGAAGCCCTGGATGGTGGTCGGCAGCCATTCGTTCTCGGCGAAGGTCGGATACCAGGATACCACCAGCACCACGAAGAAGACCGGCCAGCCGCCGGTGCGCCGGCCGGCTTCCAGCACCAGCACCCAGACCGCCATGGCGAGCCATTGGGCCCACAGCGGTGCGCCGTACTCCCAGCCGGCTTCGGTGATCGCCAGGGAGTTGGAGAAGAGGTAGGAGGCCGCGGTCAGCACCGCGAGGCCGAGGACCACGTCGTACCAGGGCACGCTGTCGCGCGACTGGTTCGAGTAGGCCGGGAAGACGATGAACACCATGGACAGCATGGTCCCGACCAGGAGGTACAGGTATTCCATGCTGAGGAAGGTGTAGGCATCGATGTCGTAGCCGAAATACTCGGCCACCTCTTCAAGACGACTGTCGATCTTGAAGATGGTGTAGATGGCCAGCCCGACCGCGATGAGCCCGAGCGTGGTGACGACGACCTGCCAGAAGACATTCAGGTTGCGCACGCGCGCGAGCTCTAGCGGCTCGTCCTCGCTGTCGTCATAGGTGGTCGGCGTCGGCCCGGCGGTCGGCGGCGGAACGCCGCCGGTCGCGCCGGTCTCGGGTGTGCTGTCGGACATGGCTTTTCGGGCTCTGATCGGGGAACCGTCGATGTCGCATGCGATCTGCGCGGCTGGTCCGCGTTTCGACGATCCGGATCGGGGACTTGCGACCGGTCACGGTGTCCCGGCCGCACCGCGCTGGGTACGGCCGGAAACACCATTTCCGATCCGTGAGGACACGTCAGGCGGACGAATCCGCCGTTTTCTGGTTGGGACGGACCCTTACCATTCGTAGAAGATGACTTCCATGCCAGCGGCTTCGAGAGCTTCGGCACGGGCCTTCATCCAGCCCTGGTTGAAGGCCTCGTCGTCTTCCGGCGCGCCCTCGACATACTCCGCCCAGGCCGTCATCAGCACGTTCTGACGCTCCAGAGCGGCTTCCTGCACGGCATCCTGCGCGTCCGGCCAGGCACCGATCTCCTTGAAGTAGGCGACCGCACCCGGGTGGTACGGAACCAGCTTGTGCCACTGCTGGTTCTCGATCGCCCAGCTGTCGGCGCCCGGAGCGGAGTCCTTGTAGTCGTCGAAGTGCTCGACCATCGTCTTGACGACATTGTAGGCGACATCGTCGTCGAGGTCGTAGCGGGCAACCATCACTGGATACGGGGTGTTGGCCATTTCCTGGCCGCCTTCCGGCAGCGCGCTGCCGACCGTGGCGAAGGTCTTCACGTACCAGGGCACGACCGCGTTCAGACGCTCCCAGCATTCCGCGTCGTCATGCGGAACGGTCGGATAGTGGACGCCGCGCGGGCTCGCCAGGATCTTCTCGTTGAGGGCCGAGAAGGTGGCATTGTTGAAGAAATCGACCTCGTCGTTGATGAAGCCGTCGACGGTCGGGCCGTGGCCGCCGAATTCGACGATTTCAACGTCGTCCCAGGTGAGACCCGCGCAGGCGAGATGGGATTCGACCGCCTTGTTGAGGGCCGGCGCACCACGCACGTAGGCCACCCGACGGCCCTTGACGTCGGCCAGGGTCTCGATCGACCTGTCACCCGGGGTCACCATGGCGACCGCCGCGCCCTCGCCGATCGCCAGCATGGCGATGCGCAGCGGCTGCGGGCCCCATTCGCGGGTGCCGAAGGTGAAGACGCCTTCCTGGGCGTAGACGCTGTCCGACCCGGTCGCGGTGAATTCCGCACGGCCCTGGACGACCGGGCCGAGGCGCGAGACGTCGTTCTTGCCCGGCAGGACGCGGACGCTGGTGCCGTACTCGTTCTTCATGACCGAGCCGATGCCGACGACCTGGCTGTAGCCGGAGCTGCCGACGTCATAGGCGGTGAAGGTCAGCCGGCTCGGCAGCTCGATGTCGGCCAGGGCCGGCGCGGACGCGGCGGTCAGGGCCAGGGCAGCTGCGAACGAGCGCCCATAGGCAAAGAATTTCACGGCTCTTCTACTCCTCCCGTTTCGGATCGATCCGGTCGCGCCCGCCTGCCTGCAGTGCGTCAACAGGACTGGTTGAAACCGCCTTAAGACGGCTTGTTCTCGTTGACGGTGAGCCTAACCAACGATGCAGGCTCTGCCAAGCACAGCGTGCAACCCTGCTCAATCCCCCAAGCTGCTTGACGCGGGAAAAAGTTTGCACGATACCAGTTGCTTTGGCGGTCCACGGGGTGGGTCGACGTCAGTTGGCGAGTATCGCCCACTGGCGCCATTCGTTTTGGGGCGGAGGCCTTTCGGCTCCGGCGCGCTTGCGACCAGGGCCCGATCGACGCGAGCCCGGCACCAGGGGAACCGCTGCATGTTCGAGGGATTGAGCGGCAAGCTCGGCGAGATTTTCGACCGGCTGAAGCGGCGCGCTCACCTGTCGGAGGAAGACGTCAACCTCGCCATGCGGGAGGTGCGCCTCGCCCTGCTCGAGGCCGACGTCGCCCTGCCCGTGGTCAAGGATTTCATCGCCAAGGTCAAGATCGAGGCCGTCGGGGAATCGGTCCTGCGCTCGGTCACGCCCGCCCAGCAGGTCATCAAGATCGTCCACGACCACCTGGTCCGGATGCTGGGCGAGGCGAGCGAGGGCATTGCGGTCGAGGGCACGCCCCCGGTGCCGGTCCTGATGGTCGGCCTGCAGGGCTCGGGCAAGACCACGACCTCCGCGAAGCTGGCGCTGCGCTTGCGCACTCGGGAGCGCAAGAAGGTCCTGATGGCCTCCCTCGACACCCGTCGGCCGGCGGCGATGACGCAGCTTGAGATCCTGGGCCAGCAGATCGAGGTCGCGACCCTGCCGATCGTGCGCGACCAGGGCCCGGTGGAGATCGCGCGCCGGGCGATGGAGGCCGGGCGCCTCGAGGGGTTCGACGTGGTGGTGCTGGACACCGCCGGGCGGATCTCCATCGACGAGGAATTGATGGCGGAGGTTGCCGCCGTCCGCGACGCCGTCAGGCCGCGCGAAACCCTCCTGGTTGCCGACGCGCTGACCGGCCAGGACGCGGTCCAGACCGCGATCCGCTTCGAGCAGGCGATCGGCATCACCGGCATCATCCTGACCCGTGTCGACGGCGACAGCCGCGGCGGTGCCGCTTTGTCGATGCGCGCCGTGACCGGCAAGCCCATCAAGCTCCTCGGTGCCGGCGAGAAGGTCGACGCGATCGAGCCGTTCTATCCGGATCGGGTCGCCAACCGCATCCTCGGCATGGGCGACGTCGTTTCCCTGGTCGAAAAGGCGGCGGAGACGATCGATCAGGAGAAGGCCGAACAGCTCGCCGGGAAGCTGGCGCAAGGCACCTTCGACCTCGACGACTTCCGCGAGCAGCTGAAGCAGATGCGCAACATGGGCGGGATGTCCTCGATCCTCAACATGCTGCCGGGCGCAGGCAAGATCAAAGAGCAACTGAAAGGGGCCAACATCGACGACGGCCTGCTGAAGCGGCAGGAAGCGATCATCTCGTCGATGACCAAGCGCGAGCGGCGCTACCCCGACGTCATCAAGGCCTCCCGCCGGCGGCGCATCGCCACCGGCTCCGGGACCTCCGTCCAGGACGTGAACAAGCTCCTGAAGCAGTTCCAGCAGGTCCAGGACATGATGAAAAAGATGAAGAAGATGGGGAAGAAGGGCCTGATGCGCGGCGGCATGGGCAACCTGATGCCACCCGGCATGATGCGCTGACGACGCCCCATCGATGATCAATCACGTGTCCGTCGGTGTCGCCGACATTGCCGCAGCCCGTCTCTTCCGCCCCGACGGCAACAAGGCCGAAGCGGTCGGTTTCGGCGGCTAGCGCTCTCCACACTCCGGTTCATCTTTCGACACTCAAACCTCAAGGATCGCGAAACACTATGGCTCTCAAGATCAGGCTCGCCCGCGGCGGGGCCAAGAAGCGCCCCTACTACTCGATCGTCGTCGCCGATGGCCGCAGCCCGCGCGACGGCCGCTTCATCGAGAAGATCGGGACCTACAACCCGATGCTGGAGCGCGAGCATCCGGAGCGGGTGACCGTCAAGCAGGAACGCGCCCAATACTGGATCGGCAAGGGCGCCCAGCCGACCGACCGGGTCGCCAAGTTCTTCGGCCAGATGAACCTGATCGAGATGCCGCCGATCCGCGAGACCCCGAAGAAGTCGGCGCCGGGCGAGAAGGCGCTGGAACGTCAGCGCGAGCGTGAGGAGAAGGCGGCGGAAGCCGCGGCGGCCGCCGAGGAGGCTGCGGCCGAAGCGTCCGGTGCCGACGAGGCCGAAACGGCCGCCGCCGACGAAGCCGAGGCCGAGCCGGCGGAAGAGCCGGCGGCTGAAGCCGATCCGGTCGAGACCTGATCGCGCGCCGAGGTCGGAGGTCTGACAAGCCATGGCCGTCGTCCAGCCGTCGACGCCCCGCGTCTGTGTCGCCAGCATCGCCGCCGCCCATGGCGTGCGCGGGCTGGTGCGCGTGCGCGTGCATGCGGCGGATCCGGCGGCGCTCTCCGGCTACGGCCCGCTGACCGATGCGGATGGCAGCACCCCGCTCTCGCTCTCCCTGTTGTCGCCGGCCAAGGGCACCTGGGTCGCCGAGGTCGAGGGGGTGACGACGCGCGCGGGCGCGGAATGGCTGGTCGGCCGCGACCTCTACGTCGCCCGCGACCTGCTGCCGTCGACCGAGGATGACGAGTTCTATCACGCGGATTTGATCGGGCTCGCCGTCGTCGATGTCGGCGGGGCGGAGATCGGCACCGTGCGCGCCGTCCACGACTTCGGCGCCGGTGACCTGCTCGATGTCGCCCGGCCCGGCGCGCCGTCGGTCCTGGTGCCGTTCACCGATGCCGTCGTGCCGGTCGTCGATCTCGGCGCCGGCCGGCTGGTTGTGGACCCGCCGGCAGGCTTGATCGAGCCGGCGGCGGAGGCGAGCGCATGACGCGCCCGAGCCGACCCTGGGCCGCCCATGTGCTGACCCTCTTCCCGGAGCTGTTTCCTGGGCCGCTCGACGCCAGCATCCTGGGCCGTGCGCGGGCTGCCGGACTATGGGATCTGAACGCCGTCGATCTGCGGGACTTCGCCCTGGACCGGCACCGCACCGTCGACGACACGCCGTTCGGCGGTGGCCCTGGCATGGTGCTGAAGGCGGAGGTCGTCGATCGCGCGGTCCGCATGACGCCACCCGGCCACCGCTTGATCTATCTGTCGCCACGCGGCCGCCTGATGACCCAGTCGCTGGTCGCCGACCTCGCCGCAGCGCCAGGGGTTACCCTGTTGTGCGGCCGGTATGAGGGCGTCGATCAGCGCGTGCTCGACGCCCACGACATCGAGGAGGTGTCGATCGGCGACTACGTGCTGGCCGGCGGGGAACTGGCGGCGATGGTCCTGATCGAGGCGGTGGTGCGCCTGATCCCCGGTGTCCTCGGCAACGCCGAAACGCCGGTGGAGGAGAGCTTCGCCGACGGCCTTCTGGAGTATCCGCACTATACCCGGCCCCAGGACTGGCGCGACGAAGCGGGCGTCGTCCGCAGCGTGCCGGCGGTCCTGCTGACCGGGAACCATCAGGAAATCGCCCGCTGGCGAAGCAGGGCCTCCCAGGCCGTCACCCGCGCACGCCGGCCCGACCTTCTGCAACGCTACCTGCTCCAGGCCCGCCAGGGCGCACCGAAGCACCGCCGCCGGACAGCCCTCTGACCGAGGCCCCTTGATCGACCTGATCGACCTGATTGACCGACTGAAACCGACCCATCGCCTGCGAGGACATGAGAAGACCATGAACATCATCCAGCAGCTCGAAGCCGAGCAGATCGCGAAGCTGACCGACGGCAAGACGATCCCCGACTTCTCACCGGGCGATACGCTCAAGGTGAACGTGAAGGTTGTCGAGGGCACGCGCGAACGCATCCAGGCGTTCGAGGGCGTTTGCATCGCGCGCAAGAACGCCGGCATCAACTCGAACTTCACCGTGCGCAAGATCAGCTACGGCGAGGGTGTCGAGCGCGTGTTCCCGCTCTACAGCCCGCGCGTGGACTCGATCCACTTGGTCCGCCGGGGCGATGTTCGCCGCGCGAAGCTCTATTACCTGCGTGGCCGCCGCGGCAAGTCAGCGCGCATCGCCGAGCGCACGACCGGTCACGGCCTGGCGCGCAAGGACAAGGGCAAGGCCAAGGGCTGAGCGGCTTGCGCACCTGGTCGCGGGGGCGCCGGCGGTGCGGTGTTGCGCCGCCGGGGAATCCGCGATGACCTGACGGGTGGGGTTGCGCTCCGGCTTTTCCGCCCCTCATTATAGAGAGTGGCTGACGGCATCCGGCGGTCGGCCACCTCTCAGACGGCAGAGTGGCAGCGCGCGATATGAGTGGCAGCAAAGGCAGCGGCGATTCGAAAAGCACCCTCTATTGCTCTTTCTGTGGGAAGAGCCAGCATGAGGTGCGAAAGCTGATCGCGGGTCCCGCAGTGTTCATCTGCGACGAGTGCGTCGAACTCTGCATGGACATCATCCGCGAGGAATCGAAGTCGCAGATGGTGAAGTCGCGGGATGGTGTGCCGACCCCGCGCGAGATCAAGCAGATCCTGGACGACTATGTGATCGGCCAGGAGCAGGCGAAGCGGGTCCTGTCCGTTGCCGTGCACAACCACTACAAGCGCCTCGCGCATGGCGCGAAGAACTCGGATGTCGAGTTGCAGAAGTCGAACATCCTGCTGCTCGGCCCGACCGGCTCCGGCAAGACGCTCCTCGCCCAGACCCTCGCCCGCATCCTCGACGTGCCGTTCACCATGGCGGATGCGACGACGCTGACCGAAGCCGGCTATGTCGGCGAGGATGTCGAGAACATCATCCTGAAGCTGCTGCAGTCGGCCGACTACAATGTCGAGCGGGCGCAGCGCGGCATCGTCTATATCGACGAGGTCGACAAGATTTCCCGCAAGTCCGACAACCCGTCGATCACCCGCGACGTTTCGGGCGAGGGGGTCCAGCAGGCCCTCCTGAAGATCATGGAGGGGACGGTCGCGAGCGTGCCGCCGCAGGGCGGGCGCAAGCACCCGCAGCAGGAATTCCTGCAGGTCGACACGACGAACATCCTGTTCATCTGCGGTGGCGCCTTCGCCGGTCTCGACCGGATCATCGCCCAGCGCCAGCGCGGCACGTCGATCGGCTTCGGCGCGGATGTCCGCGGGCCGGAGGAACGCCGCCAGGGCGAGGTTCTGCGCGACGTTCAGCCCGAAGACCTCCTGAAGTTCGGCCTGATCCCGGAATTCATCGGCCGCGTGCCGGTGATCGCCACCCTCGACGATCTTGACGAAGCGGCCCTTCTCGAAATCCTCACCAAGCCGAAGAACGCCCTGGTCAAGCAGTACCAGCGGCTGTTCGAGATGGAGGATGTCGGACTCTCCTTCCAGGAAGAGGGCTTGCGGGTCATCGCCCGCAAGGCGATCGAACGCAAGACCGGTGCGCGCGGCTTGCGCTCGATCATGGAGGGCATCCTCCTTGAGCCGATGTTCGAGATGCCGGGCGAAGCGGGTGTCGAAGAGGTGGTCATCACCAAGGATGTCGCCGAAGGCACGGCGAAGCCCCTTTATGTCTATAACGAGCGCCAGCGCGGCGAAGCCGGCTGAACCGCTCCTCAAAGCACACCTGATCTGCCTGGGGGTCGGCGTCATGCGCCGGCCCCTTCGTCGTTGAGAGGCGGCGTGCCTGTCTATTCGTCGTAGGTCACCAGGGTGTGGACCGGGACGTCGAACTTGGCGCGGCCGCTCAGGAAGTTGAGCTCGACCACGAAGGCGGCCGCGACCACCTCCGCCTCGACCTTGCGCAGCAGATTGATCGCCGCACTTGCCGTCCCGCCGGTCGCCAGCAGGTCGTCGACCACCACGACCTTCTGACCGGGAACGAGCGCGTCCGCCTGCACCTCGACCGTGTCGGTGCCATATTCCAGCGCATAGTCGTAGCCGATTGTCGATCCCGGCAGCTTGCCGCGCTTGCGGACCATGATGAAGCCGCAGCCGAGCTTGAAGGCCAGGGGGGCGGCGAACAGGAAACCCCGCGATTCAATGCCTGCGAGCATCGCCGGCTGGTAGGGGCGCAACTGTTCGGCCAGCTGGTCGACCGTTTCGCGCCACGCGTCGGCATGGGCGAGCAGGGTCGAAATGTCGTAGAACAGGATCCCGGGTTTCGGGAAATCGGGAATGCCACGGATATGCTGCTTGAGATCGAGGGCCATCGACGGCGGGGTCCTTCGCACTGCACAAACCTGCGGAAAGCGATGCTAGCTGGGCTTCCGGATCAGCGCAAAGGGCCTCGATGACGGCGGAGAGTCTTTCCGGACCGGCGGCCGGCGGCACGGCTTCCGAGGCAGGCCCGTGGATCGAGTTCGACCGCACGGTGGGCCCGGTTCTGCGCTGCGGCGGTGCGTGGACCTTGAGGCAGCTCGCAACGGCGGAACGCGCCATCGCGTCGGTTACCGCACACCCGGGCTCGGAGCCGCTCACCCTCGACCTGCGCGGCCTCGCGGCGATCGACACTGTCGGGGCCGTCCTCCTGCTCGACCTCGCCGAGCGGATCGGCGGGGCGCCGGATCGGGTCGCCGTGCGGGGCACCCCGGCCCGGCTGGCACCGTTCTTCG
>CAYNIS010000094.1:0-10354 GCA_964397055.1 uncultured Rhodospirillaceae bacterium
CGATCGACCCGGCGGCTTCGTCCAGCCGCCCCTGGCGGCGCTGGATCTCGGCAAGGTCGGCCCATAGTGTCGCCGACGCCGGCGACAGCTCGGCCGCCTGCTCGAGCGCCGTTGCGGCCTCGTCCAGGCGGCCCAGGTCGCGCAGCAGGTGGCCCTGGCGCATGATGGCACCGGTGTCGGTCGGGCGCCGCGCCACCTCCGCCGCCAGCAGCGGGACGAGGTCGGCCAGCCGGCCTTCCCGCCGGAGCAGGCGGGTCAGGTGGCCGATCGGGGTCGGATGATCGGGGCGCAGGGCCATTGCGCCGCGCAGGGCGGCTTCCGCCTCGGACACACGGCCCGCGCGGTCGAGGGCGAGGCCCAGATTCGACAGGTAGACCGGCGCGTCAGGGCGCAGGGCGACCGCCCGTTCGATCAGGCTCACGGCCGCCGGCCCGTCGCCCTGGTCATGGCGTGAAAGGCCGAGGAGATGGAGGGCGTCGGCGTTGTCCGGTTCGGCTGCCAGGACACCGCGACAGAGCTTTTCGGCCTCCGCCGACCGGCGGGCGATCAGCGCCTGAGCGGCCTTGGCGAGACGGGCATCGGTGCCCGGTCCATCGATGCCCGGCCCATCCATGCCCGGCCCATCCATGCCCGGCCCATCCATGCCCCGGGGGTCCACGCCGCGCCCATCCACGCCCCGGCCATCTGCACGGGGGCCGGCGGGCGCGCCGACGGCGGGAAGTCCGTCCAGGGCATTGCCATTCCCGCTGGTCAACCGACCGCCCCCCTTGGCCCGTTCGGCGCCGCCGGCCGGGGGCGATCCCGATCAGGCGGCGTTTTCAGCCGGACCGGTCCTGACCTTGGCCGCCAACGCCGCTTCCAGAAACGCGTCGATATCACCATCGAGCACGGCTTGGGAATTGCCGGTCTGCACGTTTGTGCGCAGATCCTTCACCATCTGGTACGGCTGCAGGACGTAGGAGCGGATCTGATTGCCCCAGCCGATGTCCGACTTCTCGCCCTGGATCGCCTGAAGCTGCTCTTCCTTCTTCTTCAGCTCAAGCTCGTAGAGCTTGGCCTTCAGCATCGCCATGGACTTCGCCCGGTTCTGGTGTTGCGAGCGTTCTATCTGGGAGGCGACGACGATCCCGGTCGGCAGGTGGGTGATGCGGACCGCACTGTCGGTCTTGTTAACGTGCTGGCCGCCGGCACCGCTGGCGCGATAGGTGTCGACGCGCAGATCCTTGTCCAGGACCTCGACCTCGATCGACTCGTCGATTTCGGGGGAGACCATGACCGCGGCGAAGCTCGTGTGCCGGCGCGCCTGACTGTCGAACGGCGATATCCGCACCAGGCGATGGACCCCGGCCTCGCCCTTCAGCCAGCCGTAGGCATTGGTGCCCTTGACCGCCAGCGTGGCGGACTTGATCCCCGCCTCTTCACCGTCGGACCGGTCGATCAGGTCGGTCTTGTAGCCATGCTGTTCGGCCCAGCGAGTGTACATGCGCAACAGCATGTCGGCCCAGTCCTGGGCCTCGGTCCCGCCGGCCCCGGCGTTGACCTCCAGATAGCAGTCGTTGCCGTCGGCCTCGCCGGACAGCATGCTCTCAAGCTGGCGCCGTTCGGCGCGGGTGCGAGCGTCTACCAGCACCGCCTCGGCTTCGGCCACGACCTCATCGTCGGCTTCCGCCTCCCCCAGCTCGATCAGGTCGAGGCTGTCGTTGAGGTCGGTTTCGATGGCCTTGACCGCCCCGATCTGCTGGTCGAGATGGGTGCGCTCGCGCATCAGTTTCTGCGCCTTGTCCGGATCGTTCCAGAGATCCGGATCCTCGGACAGGGCATTCAGTTCGTCGAGACGGCGGAGAGCGGCATCCCAGTCAAAGATGCCTCCTCAGCAGGGTCAACGACTCTTTCAGGTCGTTGACGACCGCTTGCGTTTCAGCGCGCATGCGCGGGTCTCCCAAAGTACCCTCGGGCAATTGCCCCTCGGAAAACCGCCTTTCGGCGGTCGAGGGTCCGAAATGCGAAGACGCACCCATTCTGTCCCCGCACCGGGCTGCGATGCAACCAGGGCCGGGTTGAACGGGTGCCTCGAAACCGGCCCGGGTCAGCTGGCAGGGCCGGCGGCGCTGCCGGCCCGGTTAACCACGCTGGGTTCAGGCAGCAGCTTCCAGGCCACGCGCGGTCGACAGGACGCGCAAGACCTCATCGACCACCGGCTGCAGGTCCTCGCCCTCCGCGATCGCGGTTACAAGCTGGTTGTCGACCTCGATCTCCGAACCGGTCCAGGTGGCGTCGGCCAACTTCGCCTGGGATGCGGCGGTACCGGTCACGGTGCGGCCGAGGGTCTTCTCGGCGACGGTCAGGAGCTCCACCGCCTCGCCCAGCAGCGCGGTCGTCTTGCCGGCGTCGACGAAGCCCTGGACGATCCGCTTAGTGTGCTGGTTGTCCGCAAGCTTGTTGACCGACCGGGAGCCGCCCGGCACCACCAGCATCTCGTAGTCGCTGGACAGAGCGCTCGCCAAGCTCGAATCGATCGGGAAATAGTGGCCCCAGGCGTTTTCGTGCCAGCCGTTGACGAGGCCCGGCTCGGGGCTGATCACCTTGCACTGGGCACCGGCGGAAAGGAGCGCCTTCTGCAGGTCGGTCATGTGCAGCTCCTCGAAGCCGTTGGCGACGAGGAATGCGACTTTGGTGCCCTCAAGGCTCGGATTGGTCATTGGCTGCTCCTGAGTTTCGGTCGACGGAAGGGACCTGTCACTCCAACGCTGACATCCGGTGGGCCGTCGCTTTCCCTTCGCCGGAAACAGAAGACCGTGGCCGCGGTCCGTGTTCGGGGCCACGTCGTCTTCCGCTCTCGGTGCGCGGGATCGTCGACCTGGGATGTCTCGTCTCTTCGGTCGCGCCGTTCGCCCCTTCCGGCGAGGCCGGCATGCTCGGCGACCTAATGAGACAGGCTAACCCTGCTTGTTGATTGGAAAATGTGGCGCCATGGCCGGTTAAGTCAATGCGGCAGTCTGACGGGCATCGTCATGGCTGATACGAAGAAGCCGTCCCATCGGTTTCCTTTAGCAAACCCGGGATTGCGGCCCGGCCGATCAGGGCCATGCGGCGTCGACCAGGATGCCGAGCAGAAGGGCCGGCTCATCCAGGCGATTGACCCAGGCGTGATTGGCGCCGCGCTGGATGACGACGTCGAAAGGATGGAGGTCGACCGTGCATCTCTCCAGGACCAGACTGACCTGTCCGCTGAGGACGACGACGTAGTCGACCGTCCGGGTCTTGTGCATGCCCGGATGCAGGGACGTGTCGACCCGGCAGTGGCTGGCGTTCTGCACCGCGAAGCCCTGTGCCGCGCGCGCTTCCAGCTCTTCCGGCGACAGGGCGTCGATTTCGCTCTTCGGCGGCAGCCGGAAATAGCGGATCGCCGTGCCCCCGGGCGCCGGTTCCAACGTGTAGGGCGAGGCCACCGTGAAGATCGGTTCGCCAAGGGAAGCCGGATTGGTGTCGGTCTGCCAGAGCACCGCCTCCCGCCCGGTCAGGGGGCGTGGCTCGTCGGCGATGACGATCGACTTGCCGTCGGGATCGAGCCCGGTGACGATCCGTCGGCCTGCGGCGATTGGCATGGGGCGGAGCTCCGGTTGAATCCGGGCGGCCAACGGAGCCCGGGCGGCAGTCGCATCGGTCCTTGGGCCGGCGGAGTGAAACCATGTCGTGTTTCGGTAGACGGCATCAACCAACCGGTTCCTGGCGTTGCCCGAGGCAGAGTTCGGGTTCGGTCCGGCCGGAACATGCCGTATGATCGGACCCAGTCTGGAGCATTCTCCAGCCGGACGGAATCGGCCCGGCGGTTCGGAAAATGCTCAGACTGAACTGGTTAGCGCGCGTTGCGAACCGCGATGTGGGTCCACATCGCTGGAACACGCGGCTTGAGGGCCTGGCGGCGCAAGGGGAATACCGTGGCGGTCGAGATAACCATCACCGTGCCTGATGATCTGGCGGAGGCCGTGCGTGCACATGTCACGTCCGGCGCGTTCCGGTCGGAAGCTGATGTCTTCTCCGCCGCCCTCAGGGCCTTGTCCGCTCGGCTGGCAGCCAAGACGGAAATGGACGGGATGCTGCGGGAGATGATTGCCGAGGCCGAAGCCGATCCCAGGCCATCCGTCCCGATCGACCAGGCGTTGGCGAGGGTCAGGGCCGCGCTGTCCGCAATTGCCGACGAAGCGGCAGATGAGGCGCTATGACGTCGTCTTCGGCGAGGCCGCGATCAGCGATCTCATCCGCATTGCCGCGTACATCGCCGATGCTTCGGGTTTGCCCGCCGTCGCCCACCGCTATGTCGACTGCGTCGAGGCGGCGTGTCGCGCGCTCGAATCCGCCCCGCAACGCGGACGGCGTCGCGACGATCTGCGTTCAGGGCTTCGCGTTCTGTCTGTCGGCAACCGGACCGTCGCCGCGTTCACGGTCGATGAGGAGGCGGATCGGGTTCGGATCCTGAGGATCTTCCACGGCGGCCAGCACTACGAGAGCGTGCTTGCCTGACCGGAACGCGATCAATCGCGATCAGTCGTGTGCTTCGGGTCCCCAACCGCAACCGGCCACATTGCTGGATGGCGACGGCCGGCCCCCGATGGAAGGCCGGCCGCCTGCAGTTCCGAAAGTGACCCGGGCGGGCGGACTGCCGCCCGCCCGCCCGTCGCCGGTAACCGAGTGCAACCGGTAACTCAGTGGAACCGGTATCTCAGTGGAACTGGTCGGTCTCGGTCGAGCCGGCCATGGCGGTGGTCGACGACAGGCCGCCGGTGATCGCCATGGAGACGGCGTCGAAGTAGCTGGTGCCGACCTCGCGCTGGTGCTTCACCGCGGTGAAGCCTTCGGCCTCCGCCGCGAATTCGGCCTGCTGAAGCTCGGAGTAGGCGGCCATGCCGCGCTCCTTGTAGGCCTTGGCGAGCTTGAAGGTCTGGTAGTTGGTGTTGTGGAAGCTCGCCAGGGTGATGAACTGGTACTTGTAGCCCATCGCACCGATCTCGCGCTGGTAGCGGGCGATGTCGTCCGCGTCCAGGTTCTTCTTCCAGTTGAACGACGGCGAGCAGTTGTAGGCCAGCATCTTGCCCGGGAACTCCTTGTGGATCGCCTCGGCGAAGTTGCGCGCCTCTTCGAGGTTCGGGGTCGCGGTTTCCCACCACAGGAGGTCGGCGTACGGCGCGTAGGCGAGGCTGCGGGCGATGCAGTAGTCGTTACCGACGCCCGGCTTGATCCGATAGAAGCCTTCCGGCGTGCGGTCGTTGCGGTCGATGAACGGATGGTCGCGTTCGTCGACGTCGGAGGTGATCAGGTTCGCCGCCTGCGCGTCGGTCCGGCAGAACACCAGGGTGGTGGTACCGGAGACGTCGGCCGCGAGCCGGGCCGCGTTCAGGGTGCGGATGTGCTGGGAGGTCGGGACCAGGACCTTGCCGCCGAGGTGGCCGCACTTCTTCTCCGACGCCAACTGGTCCTCGAAATGGACGCCGGCGGCACCGGCCTTGATCATCGCCTTCATAAGTTCGTGGGCGTTGAGCGGGCCGCCGAAACCGGCTTCCGCATCCGCGATGATCGGGGCGAACCAGTGCGTCTTGCCAGGGTTGCCTTCCATCGTGTCGATCTGGTCGGCGCGGATGAAGGCGTTGTTGATGCGCTCAACCACCTTCGGCACGCTGTCGACCGGGTAGAGCGACTGGTCCGGGTACATCTGGCCGACCGAGTTGGCGTCGGCGGCGACCTGCCAGCCCGAGAGGTAGATGGCTTCGAGGCCGGCCTTGACCATCTGCATGGCCTGGTTGCCGGTGAAGGTGCCGAGGGTCGGCACGTAGTCGCGGGTGTGGAGGAGTTCCCACAGGCGCTCGGCCCCCATCTGGGCCAGGGTGTGTTCGATCTTCACCGAGCCGCGCAGTTTGGCGACGTCTTCCATGGTGTAGTCGCGCTTGATGCCGTCGAAGCGCTTGGCATGGATTTCCTCGAGCGGGCGGTTCGGGTTGTCGAGCGGCGCCATGAGCGTAGTCCCTCTTGCTTGGGCGGCGGTGCGGCTGAACGACCGCCGCCGGCTCGGTGATCGATGGCCGCGACCCTGACGCCCTTCTTGAAAAGACGCAACAGAGCGCGACATGTAAAAAAGTAAATTAGTAAATATTTACAACATGAGGCTTGTCGAGGTCGAAAACCGAGTCAAGCCCTGGAGGACGGCCGCGATGGCGCTCGACAAGAAGGCGATGCTCGGCGTCAAGGTCCGGCGTCTGCGCCGGGATCTCAAGATGACCCAGGCGCAGATGGCGGAATCGCTCGGCATCTCGGCGAGCTATCTCAACCTCATCGAGCACAACCAGCGCCCGCTCACCGTGCCGCTGCTCTTGAAGCTCGGCCAGACCTTCGACGTCGATCTGCAGAGCTTCGCGGAGGATGAGGAGGCGCAGTTGACGACGCAGCTGCGGGAGGTCTTCGCCGATCCGTTGTTCGCGACCGCCGATGTGCCGCGCCAGGACATCAACGAACTCGCCGCCGTCGCCCCCCAGCTCGGCCAGGCCATCACCCAGCTCTACGGCGCCTATCGCGCCGCCCAGGAGGACCTGACCCAGCTGGCCGAGCGCGTCGCCCATCACGACAAGGCGCTGATCGCCCAGACGCCGGCCTTCCCGGTCGAGGACGTGCGCGACTTCTTCAATGACGCGGCCAACCACTTCCCGGAGCTGGAGGAGGCCGCCGAACAGCTGTGGCATGATGCGGGGCTGGAGGTCGGGGGCCTGGAATCCGGCCTCGCGCGGTGGTTCGACGACCGCCACCGGCTGATGGTGAAGGTCCTGCCGCAGGAGGTGATGGGCCAGGCGATCCGCCGCTGGGACCGGCACAGCCGGCGCCTCTTGTTGTCGGAAATGCTGCCGCCGTCCGGCCGGGTGTTCCAGCTCGCCACCCAGATCAGCCTGATCGACCACGGCGGCCTCCTCGACCGCATCGTCGACCGGCACGGGTTCGCGACCCCCCAGGCCGCCCGCATCGCCCGCCATGGCCTCGCCAACTATTTCGCCGGGGCGGTCATGATGCCGTATGACCGCTTTCTCGAGGCGGCCCGCGCCCTGCGCTACGACATCGAGCGGCTGGAGATGCGGTTCGAGGCAAGCTTCGAGCAGGTCTGCCACCGCCTGACCACGCTCCAGCGCCCGGGGGCCAAGGGGGTGCCGTTCTTCCTGATCCGGGTCGACAAGGCCGGCAACGTTTCCAAGCGCTTTTCCGCCGCCGGCGGTTTCCAGTTCGCCCGCACCGGCGGTGCCTGCCCGCGCTGGGTCGTCTATGACGCCTTCCGCTCGCCGGACATCCTGATGACCCAGCTCGCCGAATTGCCCGACGGGACCGTCTACCTCTCGCTCGCCCGAACGGTGACCAAGCCGGGCGGCGGCTTCGGGCGCCCGGCCCAGGAATACGCCCTCGGCCTCGGCTGCGAGATCGCCCACGCGACCAACCTCGTCTACGCCGACGGCTTGCAGCTGTCGCCCGCCCGGCCGGTCATGCCGATCGGGATCAACTGCCGCTTGTGCGAGCGCATGGACTGCGGCCAGCGCGCCTATCCGCCGCTGAACCAGCGCCTGATCATGGACGATCACCAGCGCGGGGTATCGGCCTACAGCTTCGGCCGTCAGGATTGACCCCGCCGCGGCGATCGTGTCGACAGGGACGGAGCCGGATGACAGGCTCGCGAGGGGGAACGGTGCCGTCCCCGCCGATCGCCGGCTGCCGTCACGAAAGGTCGACACCGCCATGGTCCATGACATCGTCAACCCCGCCCTGATCGACGGTGTCGCGATCGATCCGGAAACGGGAGAGGCCAGCCTGCTGGTCATCGAGGGCCGTCCCTGGGCCGACGAGATCGACGACCAGATCGAGGAGATCGCGACCAGGATCAACGCCTATCTCGCGTTCATCCGGGACGCGGACGAGTTCGCGGCGGTGCTGCCGGAAGCGGTCGGCAGGAAGCTCAGGATCGAAGTCGTCTCTCTCGAGGAGCCGACCGACCGGGTCGAGGCCTTCTTCGAGCAGGCGCGCCGTCTCCTCGACCATCACGGCATCGGCTTCGCGCATCGCACCGGTGACCCCGGCCCCTCCGGTACGCGCCACTGAAGACCCCCTGAAGACCGACGGAAACGCGCCATGACAGAGCCTCGGGCAAAGGTCGACATCGATATCGACCCGGTGATGACCGCGGTCATCGCCAACCGCCTGGACGCGGTGATCCGGGAGATGACCAACGCGCTGCTGCGCGCCGCGCGGTCGGCCGTCATCAACACCGCGCGCGACTTTTCCTGTGCCATCTGCACCGCCGACAGCCGGCTCCTGTCATCGGCCGAGGGCCTGCCGATCCACATCTTCGGATCGCAGCTGCAGTGCCGCCACCTGCTCGACGCCCGCGGCGACGACATCCGCGAGGGCGACTGCTACCTCCACAACGATCCCTACACCGGCAACTCGCACCCGGCCGACCATACCTTCCTGGTGCCGGTGTTCGTCGACGGCGAGCATCTGTTCACGACGGTGGCGAAGGCACACCAGGCGGATATCGGCAACGCCGCCCCGACCACCTACAACCCGGCGGCGCGCGACGTGTATGAGGAGGGGTCGCTGATCTTCCCCTCGGTCCTGGTGCAGCGCGACTATGAGACGATCGAGGATGTGGTCCGCATGTGCCGCAGCCGCATCCGCGTTCCGGACCAGTGGTACGGCGACTTCCTGGCCGGCATCGGATCGGCCCGGGTCGCGGAATACCGATTGAAGGAGCTGTGCCGGAAATACGGCATCGACACGATCAAGGTCTTCATCGACCACTGGTTCGACTATTCCGAACAGATGATGGTCGATGCCATCGCCAAGCTGCCGAAGGCGCGGATCGCGAACGAGGGCGCACACGATCCGTTCCTGCCGCCGCTGCCCGACGGGCTCGACATCAAGCTCGAGATCGTGATCGACCCGGACGAGGGGTGGATCGACGTCGACCTGCGCGACAATCCGGATTGCGTCGACTGCGGCATCAATCTCAGCCAGGCCTGCACCAGTGCCGCCGTGCTCGCTGGCATCATGAACACGATCGAGAACGGGGTGCCGAAGAATTCCGGATCGTTCAGCCGCATCCGTCTGCATCTGCGCGAGGGCTCGGCGGTCGGCATCCCGAAATTCCCGCATTCCTGCTCGGCGGCGACCACCAATCTTGCCGCCCGGCTGGTCAACTGCTCCCAGTCCGCCTTCGCCCGCCTCGGCGACGGTCGCGGTCTGGCCGAGGGCGGGATCGGGTCCAACGTGACCAAGGCCGTCCTGTCCGGCGTCGACCACCGCTTCGGCCAGCGGGCCTACGTCAACCAGATCATCATGGGCGGCAATGGCGGACCCGGTACGCCGGTCTGCGACGGCTGGGTGACCTACAACATCCCCATCGACAGCGGGCTGATGTACCGCGATTCGGTCGAGATCGCCGAACTGAAGCACCCGATCCAGTTCGACCATGTAAAGCTCGGCATCGGCACCGGGGGGGCGGGCCGCTTTCGCGGGGCGCCGGGCTCGGACGTCTGCTACGGGCCGAAGCAGCACGCCGTGACCGCGATCTATCACGGCGACGGACATGTCAATGCGCCGAAGGGGGTGCTCGGCGGTCATGACGGCGTTTGCTGTTCGGCCTGGAAGATCTCCCCGAACGGCGAGCGGGAGAAGCTGCCGAGCGTCTCCGGCGTCACCATCGCGAAGGGAGAGAAGCTGCACGGCACCGACAGCTCGGGCGGCGGCTATGGCAACCCGCTGGAGCGCGATCCGGCGCGCGTCCTTAATGACGTGCTGGAGAAGTGGGAGACGCGCGCCCGCGCACACGATGTCTACGGCGTGGTCTTCACCGGGTCGATCGACGACGAGAGCCTGGCGGTGGACAGCGCGGCGACCGTCGCCCGGCGCGTCGAACTGGCCCAGCACTAGGGAAGATGCAGCTCGCGGGCCTCGTCGCCGTCGCCATCCTGGTCGTTGCGGCGGCCCTGGTGTCGCGCCGGCTGGAAGGGTCGGTGGTCACCCCGCCGATCCTGTTCGCCGGCGGCGGCTACCTGCTGGGGCCGGGCGGCATCGGGCTGATCGACCTGCATCTGGGGCATGAGGCGATCCATCTCCTCGCGGAGGCGACCCTGGTGATCGTTCTCTTCTCCGATGCGGCCCGCATCGACCTTGCCCTGGTCCGCCGCGACCATGACCTGCCGGTGCGAATGCTGATTGTCGGCATGCCGCTCATCGTCGTCATGGGGACGGTGGTTGCCGTCGCCCTGCCGCTCGGCCTCGACCTCTGGCCGGCCGCCCTCTTGGCGGCGATCCTGGCGCCGACCGATGC
>CAYNIS010000095.1:0-10315 GCA_964397055.1 uncultured Rhodospirillaceae bacterium
TGGCGGAGGGGATGGGATTCGAACCCACGATACGGAGTTACCCGTATAACGGTTTAGCAAACCGCCGCCTTCAGCCTCTCGGCCACCCCTCCAGCCTTGGGGCGTAACGCAACGTCCCGGCTAGCCCGCAATAGAACCGCCTGAAGCCCTTGATTGTCAAGGCATCCGGGGAGCAGACCCGCCGGCCGCTCAGACCGCCGCCAGCGCCTCCTCCAGGTCGGCGACCAGGTCCTCCACCGCCTCGATCCCAGCCGACAGCCGCAGCAGGTCGGGCGGAATCGGCGAGGTCGGCCCCTCGACCGACGACCGGTGCTCGATCAGGCTCTCGACCCCGCCGAGGGAGGTCGCGCGCGATTGCCGAGAGGTCGGTCGGCGAGAGCTCCAGGCCCGCACGCGCCGCGGTCCGGTTCCAGACTGACAGGCGGGCGCGCGCCGGCGGTACCGGCACTTCAATGGCCATCGTCATGCGCCGCAACAGCGCCGGATCGAAACCGTCGAGATCATTGCAGGTCCAGATGACGGGCACCGGATTGCCCTCGATCAGGGTGTGCACCTGGGCCTTCTGGCCCGTCGGCGCGCGCCGGGCCCCGAAAAGGCTGGCCAGAATGCTGGTGTCCCCGAGGAGGTCCTCCATCTCGTCGAAAAGGAGGGCACACTCCCCGTTGCCCCGCAGCAGCGCCTGCAACTGCCGAAGATGGGTCAGGCGGCGCGCGCGGACCGCACTCTGCCGGCGGACTTCGAGTTCCCCGACGGCGAAGAGATCGAGACCCGCCGCCTCCGCGAGGCACTTCGCGAATTCCGTCTTGCCGGTGCCAGGCGGCCCGTAGAGAAGGATGTTGAGGCCGGGCAGGTCGGCAGCGCCAGCCTCTTCCAGGAGCCGGACGGCGAGGTCGCGGTCGCGGGCCAGGTGGTCGAAGTCGCCGAGTTCCAGTTCCGCCGGAACGCGCGCACCGACAAGACGCCGGCGCAGAGCCGGTACCTTCCGGGCCCGGCTTTGGACAAGTCCCAGGACGACGCTTGCGACCTCGATGGTGGTGGCAGTTGCGCACGCCCCACTGCCGAGACCGACGTCATCGTGATCGGACACCAGAAGGCCGGTTTCGAGTAGCCGCCCGCTGGGGTCGAGCAGCGCCGTGACACTTGTCTCCGGCATCGACAGCGCGGCTGCAACGGCTGCTTCCAGTCGCAGAAGCTGATGATCGCGGACGGTTTCGATCAGCGCACCCAGCGGGGCCACCATCCGGGAGAGGACGAACAGGCGCAGAAGCTCCCGTTCCGGCGTCGAGAGGCCGAACAGGCGTCCAAGTGCCTGGCAGGTTTGATCGAGCCCTGTCGTGGCCGTGCCGCGTTCGCGTGCCGCTGCCTTGTCGAGAAGGCCGAGAGCGGCGTCCAGGACCGTTCGCTGGGTGCGCCGGCCGCTGGACATGAGGACGCCGCGAAGACCTTCGAGGTCGTAGAGGCGGCCGCGCTTGCGCCGTGACCGCATACGGGTCACAAGAACATCGTCGTCCATCTCCTCGAGACCGGTGTCGATCCCTTCGACGGCGTAGGCGACATGCCGGAGACCGAAGCCCAGGAACTCCTCATGGTCGTCGACCCATTCCAGGACCTCCCAGGCACCACGCTGGCGCGGGCTGACGCTGGCCATCAGGCGTCGTGCGAAAGTGAGGGCGGCGCGATAGTCGGGTGCTTGCAGCATTCTCGAAGGCTCCCTGACGCTTTGATCATGGAACCCAGGATGACAGCCCGCTGCGTCAGTTCTGGTCGTAGGGACGGCCTATCCGGGGAGATCCAGGGGCTTGCGCAGCGCGGACGCGAGACCTCCTCACGTCCGGTAGAGGCGACAGTCGCCGCACGGGCGGTGAGCCTGCCGATGCCGGCTACATGCGCTGTAAGCGGAGAAGTTCGCGCCCTTTGCCGGGCGGAATTACAGCCCGGTCACGTCTTGAATTCTTCAGGAGACGCAAGCGATGTACGCCATTTCGTAACCTCGATACCCTTTTTGTCTTCTTCGGCAATTCGTTGAAGGATCAACGCCCGCAGACTCTCGCTCTCGCCCGACGCCACCATGGACTTCACCCACGCAAACGTCTCCGGATAACGCTCCCGGCCGCTTTTTTTGCCGCCTCTTAGGGGGCGGTAGGGCGGGACTTCATATGGGGCAAAAGCGAGATCGACACGTCGCTGATTGGTCAGCTCTGTGTACCACGGCGACATCGGGTTCTCGCCGCGTTCGCGTTTCCGCAGATCGACATAGTCATCCCCAATTTCGTCGTACTCCTCCGGAAAGAGGGCGCTGTGGTACCTTTCTGCTTCCTTGAGGACTTGAGCTTCCCTTGCCTCTTCCTCTTCGAGCCTGGCGATCTCTTCTGTGGACATAGCCTCGCGAGCGCGCGCTTTCTCCTCGGCCACCGCGATGAGGTGGCGTTTGTATCGGTTCATCCAGGAACCTCCAGTCTGGAACGGGGCGCCAGGCCTTCCCCATCGATTTCGACAGGTGCCGGCGATTGCGCCGCACGACGGCCACGACACATTGGCGGCGGCCGGAGAAATCATCTCCCCTGACAGGTGGAAGCGTAATGCGCCGCTGCGTCAGTTCTGGTCGCAGCTACTTCATGCGGACACAAGGAAACGGTCCACGGCACTGTTGATGAGGTCGAAGACGCGGCCGTCGTCATGCGCGCCCAGCCGCCCGGTCAGGCGCTTTATCCATCGTCCGGGCAGGGCCTTTGCGCCATGCAGGGCGCCGACGACCTGGCCGACGATTGCCGCGACCGTGTCGTTGTCCTTCGTGTCGTTGACCGCGCGGACAATCGCCTCTTCCGGATCGTGGGCGTGAACGCGCAGGATGTGCAAGGCGATGGGAACGGTCTCGAGCAGATAGGCGCCGGAACCGCTGATCGCGTCCGCCCCCGCGACCGGCAGGTTGGAGAACTCGTCGGCACGGTCAGCCACATACCGCCACAACGGCCCCGAGAACTTGTCCACGTGGGGTCCGAACCTTGGCTCGAGGAAATCGGTTTCCCCCTCGACCGGCATCGCCCGTCGCACGTAGCAATCGACCCACCAGTCTTCCGGTGGGGGATGGTCCATGCCGAGAAGGTCCCAAAGGATCCCAGCAAAGGCGACACTCGCCGAGATTGCCGCTGGCCCGTTGTGGGTGACCGCCGTTGCAAGAACGGCGTCGCGCCATAGGCCCACAGAGGGGTCGCGCACATGCGGAGCGAGGACCGGCGCCAGGCGCATCAACCCGCCATTGCCGGCGCCAGGCTGTCCGGCATCCCACCAGGTTGCCCCTGCCTTCCGCGCGCTGATGAAGGCCTTGACCGTGCCGCCAATGCCGAAGATGTGGTGCTTGCAGAATGTGTCTGCCAGCGTGTCAGGCTCGATCCGGCCGTGCTCGATCAGGTGTTCCAGAATCCAGAAAGCCATCTGCGTATCGTCGCTGGGCGTGCCGATCCTTTTTCCTCCCGCGTGCTTGTTCGGCAGATAGTCACGGACTTCGCCGAAGGCTGCCTTGCGGTGACTGGCGGTCATGCTTTCCGATGTGTTGCCGAGCGAGTCTCCAATCGCCAGGCCCAACAGCATGCCCCGGACACGATCGGACACATCGATGGCCGGCGGTGGCGAGGCTGGCTCGATCGACAGCACCTCCGGCGCCCATTCGCAGCGGAGCTTTCCGTCGCCAATCAGGGTCCTGAGTTCCGTTTGCAGCGCCGCAAGTTCGATGGCTCTTCCCTCGTCCATGCTCACACTCCTGTCTCGCCGCTTCCTCTGCAACTCTTGCTACAAGGGAGCATTTCCCGGAGGCAATGTCAGGAATGGTCGTAGCAGACTGTTTACGATTTCTTAAAGCAGGCAGGACAAACAGATGATGCAACCAAAGGGGGCGCGCATGGGCCTTGACCTTAAGCTCGCCGTGATCGAAGGGCGCTGGTGGAAGAACATGAACACCAGCGTCAAGCCGCTCTTCGACCTTATCGGCGACCTCGTCATCGGGAACCCGAACGGCTACCACTACGAGACGTTCGCCGACGGCGACGCCTTCCAGGAGGTGGTGCAGCGGCTTGGCCGCCAGAACGGAATCCGCCACCTATACATCGCCGCCCACGGCAGCGAGGACGGCCAGGGTCTGCTCGGCGTTTCCGGCCAGCCAATCTCGCGCACGCGCATCAGGAACGCGTTCAAGGAGACTTCCTTCGACGGCTTGATGTTCGGCTCCTGTTTTCCACTCGACGAGGTTTTTGCAGCGCAACTCTTCGATGCGTGCTCTCCGCTCAAATGGGCCGCCGGCTATGCCGCCGACATCGACTGGATCACCAGTTCGGCGATGGACCTCGTGTTCTGGAACGAGATCGCAGAGGGAATCACCGACGAGGATGGCATGACCCATGCGCAACTGCGCGACGCCGTGGTCGCGAAGATCGCGCAGATTTTTCCTTTCCAGGCCCTGACCGACGGGTTTGAGGTTTACGCCCGTAGCGCCGAGGGCGCGCGACCGCTCATGGAAAGGGCATGCCTTGAGACCCTAGACGATTTCCTCGTCAAGAACAAAAAGGCGCTCGCTGATTCAGGATACACGGTAGTTAGGCGAGCGTCGGAATGAACAAGGGAATCGACAGTCGGGATCGGGCGATCGGCTGCATGGTTGGGCTTGCGGTCGGTGATGCCGTCGGGACAACCGTTGAATTCAAGGAGCGTGGACGGTTTCCGCCGCTGACCGACATGGTCGGTGGCGGGCCGTTCGATCTGCCCGCCGGGGCCTGGACCGACGACACATCGATGTCCCTCTGCCTTGCCGATGCGTTGCTCGCTGACCCGAACCTCGACCAGCGTGACCTGATGGATCGTTTCGTGCGCTGGTATCGCGATGGCGAGAACAGTTCGACCGGGCGCTGTTTCGACATTGGAAATGCCACCCGAACGGCCCTCAAGCGCTTTGAGCGTCATGGCGATGCCGTTGCCGGCTCGACCGACCCGCACAGCGCCGGAAACGGCTCCATCATGCGGCTCGCTCCCGTAGCGGTGACCTGGTGGAACGATCCCGATCGGGCAGAGATGGTTGCAGTGCGCCAGGGAGAGACGACACACCGGGCGCCCGCAACGCTCGACGCCTGTCGCCTGCTCGCTCGTCTCTTGTGCGCCGGGATCGCAGGCGCCTCGCGCGATGATCTGCTGGCACCTTTGGACTTTGAAGCTGACCCGTCGATTGCAGAGATCGCTGCAGGTGCATGGCGAAACAAGGACGAACCCGACATCTCCTCCAGCGGCTATGTTGTCCACACAACGGAAGCAGCCCTTTGGTGCGTCTGTCGTGCCCACGACTTCCGCGATGCCATCTTGACCGCTGCAAATCTCGGCGAAGACGCGGACACGGTGGCTGCGGTAACGGGCCAGATCGCCGGGGCGGTTTGGGGCCTAACCGGCATCCCCGATGACTGGCTAGAGCGACTTTACGACGGACAGAGGATCGAGGCGCTGGCTGGCCAACTCTTCGACCAGGCGGCAGTTCGACATCACCGAAGGTAGCGACTGAGCTTCGGATTGGAGACCCGGCGGCACGGCAACAGATGCAAGGATTTGTTTGTTGCCTTGGCATCGAACGGACCGCCACGACTGCCCTCAGTCCGAACACGTAACGAATTCCTATATTCATGATTTCTTAATTATAGCTCAGCGATGCGTGTTTTCTCGCGGCACCATCTACACGAACACGGCGTTCTCCTCTGCCTTGCCCCAGGGGTCGCCACCTACCTCCGATCGAGATTCGCCTTGAGTGACGAAGGACACCGCTGAGCGCCGGCCCGAGAATGGAGGGGAGCAGGTGAAGGATGCTGGCGCGGTCGGCGCGTTACTGACGTAATCAATCGGTTGATTCTCCCAGCCCCGGACACGAAGCGGAGGACCGTCTGAAGGCCGAGTTTCTCCTGGCTGTTCAGGCAGACGACGTTGGCCGCCTATCGAGTAGACCGAGAAGGTCGGCTAACCCGCCCCTGACCGTCCACGGATGGATGGCGCCCTCGTGAATGAGGCGAAGGGTGCGGCGTGCCCTTTCCAGCGGATCGGCGGCGCCACGCCGCTCGATCTCCGAGAGCCGCCGATCGTTGGTTGCCTTGAATTCCTCAACCGCGCTCATCAACACGTCGAGCTTGTCAGCGATCCCGTCGGGCATGGCGTCAATCCTTCCTTTGATGTTTGACGATAGAGAGCAAGGCCCAGCCCGGACCTCGTCGATGCGTGCTGCATCGTTCGCTGGGAAAGGCACGACCGACAGTTCCCAGAGATCGACCTCCAGGAGCGTTCGAATGCCGGTCGTTTCGTCGATCGCAGAGCGCCGGATGGTGAAACCGATGCTGAGGCCCAGCCGTCCCCATTCCCGCATAGCCCGATATGCAACAAGTGAGTGGGGGTTGGGGTGAGGCTCATCAACCCAGAGCTTGCCTCGCGCATAGAGACCGTGCGCGTCTTCGCGAAGCTCCAGCCAGGTCCCAATCCAAATGTCGGTGTGATGGCCAAGGAGCATGGGAAGGCCGACGCCATTCCGCGCCCGTTCGGCCAGGCTGTTGGCGAATGCGCCTGGGGCAATCACATCTCCATAGGCATCCACCGGGCCGTTGAATGTGCTCCCGTAGCCGGCGAACTCGCCGCGCGCAGCAAGCAGCTTGACGTCGCATGACAGGTCGCGCCGCTGCACACATTTCACGAGACCTGCTCCTGCGTCTCTGTATCGCCGCGCCTTGCGGCGATGCGATCAAGGCCGGCCGGCGTGGTCATGTTGACGGGCACCAGCGGCTCGCTGAGGCCATCGACAGGCGACATTTCCTCAAGCGCGCGCACCTCGTTTCGCGTCATCCAGCCGGCGTAGATCGCCTTCTGGTAGAATTCGGCGCGGGCCGCGGCATCGCCGCGCATTAGTCCCTTCAGTTCGACTTTCGCGTAAATCTCGGCGTCGCGAGCGGGATCCAGAAGAGCGTGCTCGATCGCTTGCTCAAGCTCGACAGCCCAAGGCTGAAGCGTGTGTACGGCATGGGCGATGAAGAACTGTTCCGCGCTGGCATATGTCGCTGTTTTGTCACCGGCCATGACCATTTGAGGGAAGACTCGAAAGAAACGGCAGACTTCCTCGACCTGGTATCGGCGGGTCTCGATGTGCTGCTGGTCGACACCGGTCATCGAGAGCGCTGTGAATTTGGCGGCGCCGTCGAGCACGGCGACGCCATGCCGGCTGTCGCCCGAGAAGGCGTCACGCCATTGTTTGGCCAGCTTGGCCCGACCGTCGGGGCTCAGCTTGCCCTCGATATTGAGGATGCCGCTCGGCTTGCCACCGTTACCGTGCAGCATGGCGTGCGTTCTTTCCGTTGCCACCGCCAGCCCCAGTGCCTCAGCGGCGATGGCGCTCAGATCAAGGCCCACCTTCGCGTCCCAGCTCGGTCCGCGCAGGTGCAGCATGTCACGCGCCGGCACCTCTCGCTCTTTTCCGTCGTCCTGGGCGATCTTGTAGACCAGATCGAAGTTGCGCTTCTGCTCGACCGTGACACCGCAAGGCGTTAGCGGGATCAGTTCTCGCGGCTCGCCAGCGACCCGATTGATGTAGGCGTAGCCGTTTCCAGAGATGACTGCGGACATGATGATCGTCCGCTTGAATTGGAAAGGGGTCTGCCAAGAGTTGGGTCGGCGGACAAGCAGACGAGAGGCCGCGTGGTCCTTAACGATCTCACGCCCATTGTCTCCCTTGTCACGATAAAGACGAAGCGGGACTTGGCTGATCCCCTCAGAGATGACGCGCGCACAACAGATCGCGGTCGAAACGCGAAGTGCCTGGTCCCAGCTGATGGCGACGCCAGAACTGGTCGACGCGCCGTGGCCAAGAACCCAATCGGCGTAGCTTCTGGTATCGGGTTCCTCGCGCTTAGAGAACCAGGAGATGAGCGTCTTCATCATTGAGGTAGCTGCCCCCCCCATCAAAACCGAGCTGGGCCCGGCCCAATGCCATCACGAGCGCGACGATTGGGTCGATGCGCTCGGTCGATCGCTCTTTGTCGGGCTTGATGTTCCCAGCCGGATCGGCCCGGACCGTTACGTTCGATGCTGCCCAGCGTGCGACCGGATTGTTCTCCGGCGCGATTTCGCCTCCGATGATCAGCCGCTCAAGCTCAGAACAGGGCGGGCCCATGGAGTAGAAGCCCTGGCCGAACTCAACGAGAGGAACACCCTCATCCATCAGATTGGTGACGAGCTCGCCGGCGAACGTCCGGTCGTAGGCGATTTCCTGGATGTCATAGATGCCGCTCAGATCGACGATGGCGGCCTGGATGAACTTGAAATCGGTAACGTTGCCGGGCGTGGTTTCGAGCCAGCCCTGATCGCGCCACAGCGGATAAGGCACGCGGTCCCGATCGGCGCGCATGACAATATCTTCTTCTGGAACCCAGCACCGCCAGATTGCAATCCACGGCTCTCCTGCCTCAACCGGAGGAAACAGAAGACACAGGGCGCTCAGGTCGTTGACCCGTGCCAGGTCGAGCCCGCCGTAGCAGCGACGACCACGGAGCGCATCGTAGTCGACCCCGCGTTCTAACGAGGCCCATCGCTCGACCGACAGCCAACGGGTGACCTGTTCGGTCCATTGGTTAAGGTAGAGCCGACGGACAGAGTTTTGCCGAGCCGGCGAGGCCTCCGCCTCGCTCACGGAGCGACGGAGCGTCTCCAGTCTTGGCGTCACCCCCAGGCTGGGGTTGGCCTTGATCCAGACAGCTTCGTCCCGCCAGTCGTCCTCCACGTCGAGGGTTGCGATGAAGGCGAACCAATGGTCCGTCGCTTCGGCGGGCAGGCTGCCGTCCAGCATCTGCTCGCAGAAGCGCCAATGCTCGTAGCAAACCGAATGCCGGTTCACGCCGGCGGTGGTCGTTTCGTACACCAGAGGCTGCCGACGGGCCCCTGTCGCGGTCTCGAGCTTGACGATGACCTGGTCATCTTTGTGCTCGTGGACCTCATCAACCAGCGCCATATGAACGTGCAGGCCGTCGAGCGTCTTGTCGTCAGCGCTGAGCGGCTCGAATTTCGAGGCGGTTGACGTAACGTGCAGGTTGTTCTGATGGATGCCCACGCGCTTTCTAAGCAGCGGGCTCAGTTCGCACATGCGCCTGGCTTGGCCCCAGACGATCTTCGCCTGGTCACGCTTCGTCGCCGCCGAGTAGATTTCAGTCCCCTCTTCCCCGTCGGCAAGGAGGCCGTAAAGCCCTATACCGGCCTCAAGCTCGCTCTTGCCGTTCTTGCGCGCTGTCGAGACAAACGCGTGCCGAAAGCGACGATAGCCATCGTCGCGAAGCCAGCCGAAGATGCTTCCAACAACGAACTTCTGCCAGTTGATCAGGTCGAACTTCTGGCCGGCCCATTCCGCCTTGGTGTGGACCAGGAAGCGATCGAAGAACTCTTGCGCGCGCGCGGCGCTCGCTTGCGACCAGACAAGATCGCGCGCGCGCGCCGTCTCAAGGTCGCGCAGGTGGCGTTCGCAGGCCAATCGGACCAGCTTGCCGGCGACATGGGTTCCAGCGACCACTCCTTGCGCATAGTCGCTTACCGGACATTGCGACCCCTTTGGCTTTCGAACCTGCCGTCTACTGGTCGATGACTGGCGCTTTGAGGAAATCGTCAAAGTCGTCACCGCTCTTTGATTTGCCTCCGATCCTCAGCCGACTCACCGGTGTCAGGCCGAATTCGGTCAGGAACTTGTGCATCAGCTCCAGGCTCTTGTTTGCGATCGACAGGAACGGCGATTGAACAACGTTGCCGTTCGACGTCTTGATCACGTAACCGAACTTGGCGAGCCGCTTCTCCGCGTCGACCCAGCGCGCGTAACATACGCAGTAAGCAGCCAGAGCCGCCCGATCGGTGGTGTGCAGCAGATCCAGTCTGCCGAGCTCTGCCGAGATGCGATCCCACTCCAACTGTGCTTCGCCGGTCAGATGGCTGGGACAGTCGGGGACGCCCTGAGGGGCGACGACTTCATACTCGGGTATCTTGCGCTTTCCTGCATTGCCCGTGAGTTTCTTGATCTCGGGCGGCTTGGGTTTCCGTCCCCTGGGCATCAGCGTGCTCCGGCGGGCTCAATCGCTCCGGGGCAACTCCGCCCTGTCACCGTTGTCCGACAGCGCGCGTGCGGCTGTTTCGTGCGTTTACCGACATCGATTTTCGCACCGACTTCATCGGCCAAAACCCGCAGGATTTCAGCGTTTTCGGGCCGAAATCGGTGTGACCCCCCCCCTAGCAGGCTGTTGAAGAAGTCGGTAGCGGGCTCGGGGTTGGCATGATTCAC
>CAYNIS010000096.1:0-8947 GCA_964397055.1 uncultured Rhodospirillaceae bacterium
GACGCCGAATCGCCGGCACAGCTCGTCCAGGCTGGCGCGCGCCCCGGGATACTTGCGCCGCGCGATCTCCAGCGTGTCGATCGCCCGCTCGATGCCCAGCGGCGGTCTGCCGAGCCGCGCCAGTTCCGCGTCCAGATGGGCGATGTCGAACGCGGCGTTGTGGATCACCACCGGGTCGTCGCGCACGAACCCCAGGAAATCGTCGGCGATGTCCCGGAACACCGGCTTGTCGGCGAGGAAGTCGAGGGTCAGGCCATGGACGTCGATCGCCCCCTGGTCGATGTCGCGTTCCGGGTTGATGTACCACTGGCGCATGTTGCCGGTGGCGACATGGTTGATCAGCTCGACACAGCCGATCTCGATGATCCGGTGGCCGGCCGCGGGGTCGAGGCCGGTGGTTTCGGTGTCGAGCACGATTTCGCGCGCGGCGGGCTCAGCCATCGCCGGTCTCCGTTTTCCGGGCCTTTTTGCGGGCCGCCTCGCGCCGGACGACATCGCCGGGCAGATAGCCGGGGACCGGCCAGCGGCGCGGCGGCCGCGTCGACAGCCGGTTGAGGGCGCGGACCAACTGGCGGTAGGTCGCCCCGCGGTGGCCACCGGTGCGGATGACGACATCGGCACGCTTGCGCTTCTTCGCGTCGGGCATCTGCTTGGCCAGAATCTGCCCCAGCTTCTCCGCCGTCATGCCGGGCCGGGCGAGCACCCGCTGGCGCTGCAGGAAAGTGGGGGCGGAGACCACCAGCGTGGCATCGACCCGGGCATGGCCGCTGCCCTCGAACAAGAGCGGCACGTCGAGCACGACGAGCGGATCGCGCCGGCGTGCGGCAAGCATCAGGAAGCGCCGGCTGTCGCGGCCGACCGCCGGGTGGAGGATCGATTCGAGCCGCTTCAGCGCCGGCGGGTCGCCGAGCACCCGGCCGCCGAGCGCCTGCCGGTCGACGGCACCGTCGCGGACCACGCCCGGGAACGCCGCCTCGATCGCCGCGACCGCGGCACCGCCCCTGCCCATCAACCGGTGGACCGCGGCATCGGCGTCATGGACCGCGATGCCAAGATGGCGGAAGACCTGGGTGGCGTTCGACTTGCCCATCCCGATCGACCCGGTGAGCCCGAGGATCAGCATCGCCCGGGTTCCATGAGCTGGCGCCGGTCAGTGATCATCGACCACGAAATCCCTGAGGTCCGCGGTCACCGCCGGCATCACGCCGAACCAGGCGGAAAAGCCGGGACGCGCCTGGTGCAGCAACATGCCGAGCCCGTCGACGACGCGGTTGCCCCGCTCCCGCGCCGCGGCGAGCAGTTCGGTCTCGAGCGGGTTGTAGACGAGGTCGGTGACCACCGCCTCGATCGGCAGGGTATCGAGCCGCATGTCGAGGGAGGCCTGCCCGGTCATGCCGAGGGACGTGGTGTTGACGACGAAGGCCGCTTCGGCGAGAGAGGCGGACGCCATCGACCAGTCGATCACGCGGATCGGCCCGCCGATGTCCTGGACCAGCGCCTTCGCGCGCTCGACCGTCCGGTTGACCAGGCGGTTTTCCGGCGCGCCGGCGTCGACCAGGGCGGCGACCACGGCACGGGCGGCCCCGCCGGCGCCCAAGACGACGGACGGACCCTCGCTGACGGCGGCGGCCACGCCGGCCTCGTTCAAGCTTTCGATGAAGCCGAAGGCATCGGTGTTGCTGCCGACCAGGCGACCGTCGTCATTGACCACGATGGTATTGACGGCGCCGATGCGCTCAGCCGTCGGGTCGACGGTGTCGACCAGGTGCCGGGCCGCTTCCTTGTGCGGGACGGTGACGTTGGCGCCGCGGAAACCGACCGCGGTCAGGCCGCGGATCGCCTCCGCCAGGCGATCGGGCGGAACCGCGAGCGGGATGTAGCCGCCATCGATGCCGTGGAGATCGAGCCAGTAGCCGTGGAGGCGCGGCGAGCGCGAATGCGACACCGGCCAGCCCATCACCCCTGCGACCCGTGCCTTGCCTGAAATGATCACCGGACCAGAACACCCCGAATGCGCAAATATTCCAAAAGCGGCAGCAACGGCATCCCCAGTATCGTGAAGAAATCCCCCTCCACCCGGGAAAAGAGCTGCGCGCCGAGACCTTCGAGCTGGTAGGCCCCGACAGAGTGAAGCGCATCTTCGCCGACCGACGCAAGGTATCGGTCGCGGAAGTCATCGGTGAACGGCCGCATCGTCAGCTTCGCGGCGTCGGTCGCATGCCAGACCCGGGCGCCGTCGATGGCGACGACGACCACCGACACCAGCCGGTGGCGCCGGCCGCGCAGCCGGTCGAGATGACCGCGGGCGGCGTCGAGGTCGACCGGCTTGTCCAGCCAATCGCCCTCCACCTCCAGCATCTGGTCGGCACCGATGACGACCGTGCCCGGATGGCGCTGGCTGACCCGGGTCGCCTTGAGCTCGGCCAGGGCCTCGACCGTCTCGTCGGCGATCATGCCCGAGGCCCGGAAGGAGAGCTTGATCTCCGCCTCGTCGACGGCGGCCGGATCGATCTTCGCCGTCACCCCGGCATCCGCCAGCATCCGCGCCCGCGACCGACTGGCCGAGGCGAGCACGACCGCCGGTGCTGCGATCGCCTGGAGAGGCGCGTTCACGCCGGCGCCGACGGGTCGGTTGGTGTCGAGGCGTCGGTGCCCGGCCCGCGCGCACGGCTGGCCTGGCGCCTCAGCGCCTTGCGCTTGGCCAGCATCTTGATGATCTCGGCCGCGGTTTCCTCGATCGACCGGCGGGTCACGTCGATGACCGGCCAGCCCCGGCGGGCGTAGTAGCGCCGCGCCTCCAACACCTCCGCACGCACGGCCTCCGGCTCGGTGTAGGACGACCGTTCCTCGTGGTTGAGCAGGCGCAGGCGGTTCTGGCGGATCAGGATCAGCCGGTCCGGATCCTCGGTCAGGCCGACGATCAGGGTCTCGGTCATCTGATCGAGTTCGGGCGGCAACGGCGAGCCCGGCACATAGGGCACGTTGGCGGCGTTGATGCCGCGGTTGGCGAGATAGATGCAGGTCGGCGTCTTCGACGTGCGGCTGACCCCGATCAGGATGACGTCGGCCTCGTGCAGCTTCCACGACGACTGTCCGTCGTCGACCGCCAGCGCGAAGTCCATCGCGTCCATGCGGTGGAAATAGTTGGCGTCGAGCAGATGCTGGACCCCGGGCTGGGCCTTCGATTCCAGTTCGAGATGGCCGGCGAGGGCGTTCAGCACGGGGTCGAGGACCGGGATCCCGGGCACCCCAAGTTCCCGGCAGTGGTCCTGCAGCAGCCGGCGCAACCGCTCGTTCACCAGCGTGAACAGGACCGGCCCCGGATTCTCGTAGATGCTGTCGATCACCATGTTCAGCTGGCGTTCGGTGCGCACGAGGTTCCAGAAGTGCTCGACCGGGTGCTCGACATCGAACTGGGCGATGCAGGCCCGCGCGATGCTGATCACCGTCTCGCCCGTGGCGTCGGAAACCAGATGGATATGCAGTTCGGGCGCGGGTGTGCTCATGCCGGCAGCCCCTCCGGAAATCTGTCCCGATCTCCTGTCCGCAGCCTGTGGATAGGGTGTCGGCATTTCGTCATTGCTGACCACCATCGCCTTCGGTCCCCCGTCCGCTCAACCGATACTCCCCCTGGGGGTGTATCCATCCACCGTACCGGCATATCTCGTGACGACAACGCGCGATATTGGTTATCCCCGCATATCCATAGGGCGGAGTTATGGCCCGGGATTGCCAATGCCGTCCTGCCATCCCCGCAACAATCCACAAGACTTGAGCACCGACAGACATGTGGACGGTTTGGTGGACAAGGGGCGACCGGATGATAATCCCCGTGACTCACAGGGTTCAACTACATCCAGACTCTATATTTCTTAATTATATTTAGGTCGGGCAGGCCGGTTCACGGCCCGGTCCGAAGGTCCCCTCCGATCAAAGCGCGTGACGATGAAGCTCCTCGATGTCGTGGCCGGGAAAAGGGCGCCGGCCCCCGGTGCGGCTCCGCCCCTCTGGCTCATGCGCCAGGCCGGCCGCTACCTTCCGGAATATCGCGACCTGCGGGCCAAGGCCGGCGGCTTCCTGGAGCTTTGCTACACGCCGGCCCACGCGGCCGAGGTGACGCTGCAGCCGATCCGGCGCTTCGGTTTCGACGCCGCGATCCTGTTCTCGGACATTCTGGTGGTGCCCGACGGGCTCGGTCAGAAGGTCTGGTTCGAGGCGGGCGAGGGCCCTCGGCTCGAGCCGCTCGGGAACACGGGCATCGACGGGCTCAACGTCGGTCGCGTCGTCGGGCACCTGGCCCCCGTCTATGACGCGGCGGCGCGCGTGCGCGCGGAGCTTCCGCATGAGACGGCGCTGATCGGCTTCGCCGGCGCCCCGTGGACGGTCGCCTGCTACATGATCGAGGGGCGCGGGTCCAAGGACTGGCAGCAGGCGCGCACCTTCGCCCTGCGCGATCCTCGGGCGTTCACGGCCCTCCTCGACAGGCTGGTGGCGGCGACGGTCGCGCATCTGTCGGCACAGATCGACGCCGGGGCCGACGCGGTGCAACTGTTCGAAAGCTGGGCGGCGGCGGTGCCGGCGGATCGCTTCGACGCCTGGGTGATCGACCCGACCCGAGCGATCGCGTCAGCGCTTCGTGCCCGGCACCCGGGAACGCCGATCCTGGGCTTCCCGCGCGGGGCGGGGGTCAACATCCCCCGCTACGTCGCCGGGACCGGTGTCGATGCCGTCAGCCTGGACCAATCGGTGCCGACCGCCTGGGCGCGCGATCGGCTGCCCGCCGAGGTCGCGGTCCAGGGCAATCTCGACCCGGTGGCCCTGCTCGTCGGGGGCGAGGTGATGGACGCGGCGGTTGACCGCATCCTCGCCGACCTTTCCGGGCGGCCGTTCGTCTTCAACCTCGGTCACGGTGTGATAAAGGAGACCCCGCCGGAGCACGTCGCGCAATTGGTGGCGCGGGTCCGGGAGCGACAGGAGTCCGGGGGCGATAGGAACCGGTCATGTACGATCTGCTGAACGACAACTACCTCTACCTCAAGGCGTTTCACATCATCGCGGTGATCGCCTGGATGGCCGGTCTTCTCTACCTGCCCAGGCTGTTCGTCTATCATGCCGAGGCCGAGGTCGGGTCGCCGGTGTCCGAAACCTTCAAGGTGATGGAACGGCGGCTTTTGAGGATCATCATGACCCCGGCGATGATCGTCGCCTGGGGGCTCGGCCTCACCATGCTGTGGGTGAATCCCGGCATCCTGGTCGGCCAGGGCTGGATGCACGGGAAGCTGCTGCTGGTCGTGTTGATGAGCGGCGCGCACGGCATGCAGTCGAAGTGGCGGCGGGAGTTCGAAGCGGACAAGAACACCCGGCCGGCCGGCTTCTACCGCATCATGAACGAGGTTCCGACGGCCTTCATGATCCTGATCGTGCTGCTGGCCGTAGTGAAGCCGTTCTGATCCGTCGGGCACTTCGGGGCGACCGATAAGCAATTGACGGGTGAAGCGGCTTCAGACTATCGTGCGCGCGTCTTCCAGAAGACTGTCCAACATTTGATCCGCCTGCGGGATGTTCTCGTAGTGTTGCGATCGGCAACCGCAACGGCGGTCGTCCAAGTCCTAGCCAACCGGTTCCCCTCTGTTCCCGACCGCAACCCCGCGGCGTCGGGGCCAGCCGCCGCCCGATCCTTCAGCGGTCCCGTGCGCGGCGCCAGCAACCGATTTCCAGGCCCGATCATCCTTGCTCTCCCGAGCCCCTGATCCCGACCCGCGCCGCCGCGCCCCACAACCCTGACCGACCATGCAGGTCCACATCCATGAACCTTGATGAGCTGAAGTGCAAGTCGCCGGCTGAACTGCTTGCGTTTGCCGAAGAACTGCAGATCGAGAGCGCTTCGTCGCTGCGCAAGCAGGACATGATGTTCGCGATCTTGAAGCAACTGGCCGAGTCGGATGTGCCGATCTACGGCTCCGGTGTGCTCGAGGTCTTGCAGGATGGCTTCGGTTTCTTGCGCTCGCCTGAGGAAAACTATCTCCCCGGCCCGGATGACATTTACATTTCTCCGAGCCAGGTACGCCGTTTCGCGCTGCGCACGGGCGATACGGTCGAAGGCCAGATCAGGGCGCCGAAGGACGGTGAGCGTTACTTTGCCCTTCTCAAGGTGAACTCGATCAATTTCGATCCGCCGGACAAGGTTCGTCACCGGATCAACTTCGACAACCTGACGCCGCTCTACCCAGAGCAGAAGATCACCATGGAGGTGGACGAGCCGTCGCGGAAGGACAACACGCTCCGCGTCATCGATCTCGTCTCCCCCCTGGGCAAGGGCCAGCGCGCGCTGATCACCGCCCCGCCGCGCACCGGCAAGACGATGATGCTGCAGAACATCGCGCACGCGATCGCGGCCAATCATCCGGAGACCTACCTGATCGTCCTCCTGATCGACGAGCGGCCGGAGGAAGTGACCGACATGGCGCGGTCGGTGCGCGGAGAGGTGGTGAGTTCGACCTTCGACGAGCCGGCCGCCCGCCACGTCTCCGTCGCCGAAATGGTGATCGAAAAGGCCAAGCGCCTGGTCGAACACAAGCGCGACGTCGTCATCCTCCTGGATTCGATCACGCGTCTCGCGCGCGCCTACAACACCTGGGTGCCGTCATCCGGCAAGGTCCTGACCGGCGGTGTCGACGCCAACGCGCTTCAGCGCCCCAAACGCTTCTTCGGCGCGGCCCGGAACATCGAACAGGGCGGGTCGCTGACGATCATCGCGACGGCCCTGATCGACACCGGCAGCCGCATGGACGAGGTGATCTTCGAAGAGTTCAAGGGCACCGGTAACTCGGAAATCATCCTGGACCGCAAGCTGGCCGACAAGCGGACCTTCCCGGCGATCGACATCCAGAAGTCCGGCACCCGCAAGGAAGAGCTTCTGGTCGACAAGGGTACCCTGTCGAAGATGTGGGTGTTGCGCCGCATCCTGAACCCGATGGGGACGGTCGATGCGGTCGAGTTCCTGGTCGACAAGATGCGTCAGACCAAGACCAACTCCGAATTCTTCCAATCGATGAACCAGTGAGGGACGGGCGCCCTCGCGAGGGCGCCCGGTCCCGATGGCGAAGGGTCCCGATGGCGAAGGGTCAAGGCCGCAAGATCGTCGAACCGGTGGTCTTGCGTGCCTCCAGGTCCTTATGCGCCTGCGGCAGGTCGCCGAGGTCGTAGGTCTGGTGGACCTCGATCCTGACCGCGCCGGAACCCACCACGTCGAACAGCTCCTCGGCCGACGCCAGCATGTCCGAGCGCCGCGCGCAGTAGGTCGCAAGCCCGGGACGGGTCAGGAACAGCGACCCCTTGGCGGCGAGCACGCCGAGGTCGACGGGCGGGATCTTGCCCGACGACTGGCCGTAGGAAACCATCATCCCGCGCGGCTTCAGGCAGTCCAGGCTGCCCATGAAGGTGGACTGGCCGACCGAGTCGTAGACGACCGGCAGCTTCGACCCGCCGGTGATCTCCTTGACCCGGGCAACGAAGTCCTCGTCCTTGTAGAGCACCGTGTGGTCGCAGCCATGGGCCCGCGCCAGTTCCGCCTTTTCCGGCGAGCCCACGGTGCCGATCACCGTGACGCCCAGGTGCTTCGCCCATTGGCACAGGATGAGGCCGACGCCCCCGGCGGCCGCGTGCACCAGGATCGTCTCTCCCGGTTGCACCCGATAGGTTGAGCGCAGCAGGTACTGGGCGGTCATGCCCTGCAACAGCATGGCCGCCGCCTGGTCGTCGCTGATCGCCGCCGGAATCGGGATCAGCCGGTCGGCCGCGATCAGCCGTGCCTGCGAATAGCTGCCCATCGCCATCGCATAGCCGACCCGGTCGCCGACCTTGACCTCGCCCACACCGTCGCCGATCGCCTCGACGACGCCCGCACCTTCCATGCCGAGGACCGCCGGCAGCTTGATCGGGTAAAGCCCGGTACGGTGGTAAACGTCGATGAAGTTGAGGCCGACGGCGGTGTGGCGGATGCGGGCCTCGCCCGGGCCGGGGGCACCGGGATCGGCCTCTTCCCAGACGAACTTTTCCGGGCCGCCATGTTCGTGGATGCGATACGCGTGGACCAAGGGGCTATCCTCTTCTGATGAATCGAAACGGGCGGATCCTGCCGGGATCCGCCCGTCCGCGCCAAGCGATTATCGGTCTTGGATCAGCCCAGATGCGCCTTGAAGAAATCGGCGGTGCGCTGGTTGGCGAGGTCGGCCGACGCCTTGTCGTAGTGCTCGCCGCCAACCCGGGCGAAGGCGTGGTCCTGGCCGGCGTAGCTGTGGATGGTGACGTGGCTGACGTCGCCGAGGGCGGCCTTGATCTCGGCTTGCGCCTCCGGTGGGACGAAGCCGTCCTTCTCCGCGATGTGCATCAGCAGCGGCTTGGTGATCGCGCCCTTCTCGTCGAGGTTCTTTTCGATCCCGACCCCGTAGAACGACACGCAGGCATCGGCGGTGGTGCGGGTCGCGGTCAGATAGGCAAGCTTGCCGCCGAGGCAGTAGCCGACGGTGCCGACCTTGCCGGTGACACCCTGGTAGCCCCGGATGAAGTCGATCGTCGCGATCAGGTCGTTGACGCCGGCGGTCTCGGAAAAGCCCTTGTAGAGCTCGAACGCCTTGTCCCATTCGGCCTGGGACTGGTCGGTGATGTCCACACCCGGCTCCTGGCGCCAGAACAGGTCCGGCGAAATCGCGAAGTAGCCCTGGGCGGCGAGGCCGTCGCAGATGTCGCGCATCACCTTGTTGACGCCGAAGATTTCCTGGATCGCCACGACCGCCGGGCCGCTGCCCGACGCCGGCGTGGCGAGATAGGCGGAGAAGCTGCCGCCGTCGGCGGCGTTGATGGTGACCTGGGCCATGGATCTGGTCTCCCCCTGCTGTTGGGCCACGGTCGGGGTTCGGCCGCGGCAACCGGGCGGGTCCTCTCCCCG
>CAYNIS010000096.1:8957-10219 GCA_964397055.1 uncultured Rhodospirillaceae bacterium
GATGATCCCGTCTAATCGCTGCGGCGAGCGTTGTCACCTTCAGGGGACGGTGGCGTCGAAGAGGCTCGGCTGGGCGGGGTCGCTCCGAGGCAACACCCGGCCGGTGACCCGGGCCTCGTGCGCCAGCAGTTCGCGCTTGAGGTCGACGCGGTGGGCCGCCCCGGAGAAGCCGCCGAGCGCACCGCCCGCCGCCACGATGCGGTGGCAGGGGATCAGGATCGCGATCGGGTTGCGCGGGCAGGCCTGGCCGACGGCGCGGGCCGAGGCGCCGAGTTCGTCCGCAACCTCGCCATAGGTCCGGATCCGGCCCGGGGGTGTCGCGGCCATGGCCCGCCAGACCGCACGGTCGAAGTCGGTGCCGCCGGGGTCGAGGGGCACGTCGAAGGCCAGCCGTTTTCCCGTGAAATACTCGGCGAGTTCGGCGGCCACCCGGTCGATCACCGGATCGGCGGGGTCGCGGCCGTGGTCGCCCCAGTCGAGGGCGGTGATCGCGTGCCCGTTGCTGGTCAGGGTCAGGGGGCCGATCGGGCTGTCGATGGTGGTCCGGATCACGTTCCCTGTCCTGAAGTCGGGCGGCCGGCGAATTCGGCCAGCAGGGCCTCGGGCGCCGTTACCGGCAGCGAACAGACCGGTCCCCGGCAGACATAGGCGGTCGCCTGACCGCCGATCATGGTCTTGCCGGCCGCCGGGTGGCCGTCCGGCAGGGCTGTTTCCGGGGCGAGGCGGATCACGGTCGCGCTCGGCGGGGCCGCCCGGGTCACGATGTCGATCAGGGCGGCGGTGTCTTTGCCGTCGCTCGGCCCGATGACGACGACCTGTTCGGCTTGCTCCAGCGTCTCCGCCCCGTTGAGCAGCGTCGCGAAGCCGAAGGCGTTGCGGGCGAGGCTTCCGGTGAAGGCGGTGACGATCGCCTCCGCCCGGTCGCGATAGGCCGGCTTGCCGGTGACCAGGTGGAGCTTGGCCAGAACCTCCACCATCATGCCGTTGCCGGACGGCACGGCCTGGTCCATGGCGTTCTTGGTGCGGACGATGAGGGTTTCCGAATCGTCGGCGGTGAAGAAGTAGCCGCCCTCCATGGCATCCCAGAAATGGCTGTCGAGCTCGGCGACCCAGCCCTCGGCGGCGGCGACATAGCTGACGTCGCCGCTCGCCTCGAACAGGGCGACGGCGGCCTTCGCCATGGCGGCGTGGTCGTCCAGCATGCCCGGGTGCTTCAGCTGGCCCTGGCGCCAGCTGTGCCGCAGGCGTCCGGCTTCCGGCCC
>CAYNIS010000097.1:0-10167 GCA_964397055.1 uncultured Rhodospirillaceae bacterium
CTCCGGGAAGGCGCGTTTATTGCCGTCGGCATCGAACATGTGACCGTCATAGCCGTGGGATGTGAACTCCAGGACGTCGGACGCCAGCCAGTAGTCCTTGTAGCCGCCGCGCCGGTCGGGGGGCGGTCGTTCCGGGACCGGCCTGTTCGCAGGACATGAGCCGGCCTTAAACGGTGCGTAAACGATGTCCCGCCCAGGGTGCGCCTGGGCGGTCCGGTCGGCTGTCCCGATGCAACGGGCGGCGGACGCCACGTGGTGGATGGAGGTTGACGGATGCCGATGACGGCCCGTCGTTGGGTTGAACCGTGCCTGATCGCGGTCCTGTTCGTCATGATGGCGCTGGCGCCGACGGCGCCGGAGGCGAGTGAGAAGGCGGCGCTGGTGATCGACGCCGGCTCCGGCGAGGTGCTGCACGAACTCAACGCCAACACCCGGCTCTACCCGGCCAGCCTGACCAAGATGATGACGGCCTATGTCACCTTCGGCGCCCTCGCGAAGGGGGACATCGCCCTCGATGACGTCATCACCGCTTCGGCCAGAGCTGCGGGTCAGACCGGCTCGCGCCTCGGGCTTGCGACCGGAACCACCATGACCGTGGAGGAGGCGATCCTCGGCACCGTGCTCAAGTCCGGCAATGACGCGGCGGTCGCCCTCGCCGAGCATGTCGCGGGCAGCGAGGCCGCCTTCGCCGAGGAGATGACCGCCCAGGCCCGGGCGATCGGCATGTCGCGGACGGTGTTCCGCAACGCGTCCGGCCTGCCCAACGGCGCACAGGTCACGACCGCGCGTGACATGGTCGTGCTGGCACAGGCGCTTATCAACGACTTCCCCCAGTATTATCCGTACTTCGCCCGCACCAGCTTCACCTTCAAAGGCCGGCGCGTCGGCTCGCACAACAACATCTCGATCGGCTATCCCGGGGGGGACGGCCTCAAGACCGGCTTCACCTGTGCCGCCGGTTACAACCTGGTCGGGTCCGCAGTCCGCGACGGCCGCCGGTTGATCGCCGCCGTGCTCGGCCATCCGAGCGGGCGCGCGCGCGATGCACGGGTCATGAGCCTGCTGTCCAACGGATTTGACGAAACACCCGGCTCGCGCAGCACCACGCTCGCGTCCCTGGCACCCGTTCCGGGCGATCCCGATCCGGCACCCGACGGGCGCTGGATCGCCAATTCCTGCACGGGGCGCGGGCCGGGCGTCGTCGCCGGCCGGCGCACCGGCACCTGGTCCGTCGATCTCGGCGCCAGCACGCAGCTGGCCCAGGCGCGCAACCGTGCTGCCAGCGTTTCCCGGGGGTTGAGCGGCAGTCTTCGCCGCGGGCGGGCGACCGCGGCCCAGCTCCTGCGCAACGGGCGGATCAGCTATCATGCGCTGATTGCCTCCCTGTCGAAGGACGATGCCGTCAGCATCTGCCGGCATTTGCGCCAGAGCGGGGCCTATTGCACGACGATCAGCCCGGCGAGCTACAACGCCTCTCGCGAGGGGGCGAGCCGGGCGCGGGGCCGCCGCGGCTGACCGGGGATCCCGATCGTCCGGTCCCGGCGTCTTCCGGTTTTCCGGCCCGGGGTTGCGGCATTGCGGCGGTGCCCGTAGAGTCTGGGTATTCCCCGTTTGACCGAACGACCCTGATCGCCGCCGGCCGCGATCGCCGATCCCGGCCATTTTGAATGCCGCCGTCGTCACCGACGGCAGCAGGGGATGGACGCATCATCTTCAAACCGGTCCACGGCGGCGCGAACTCGAGGACTTGTTACGATGACGGCACTGCCCGAGGACGCCACCCGCGACGTGGTTGAGGCGACCAAGGCCTATTACGACGGCGACGCGGACACGTTCTATCGCGAGATCTGGGGCGAGAACATGCATATCGGGCTGTTCCAGGGCCCGGAAGAAAGTCTCCACGATGCCATGCACCGGGCCAACGAACGCATCGCCGAGGGGGCCGGCCTGAAGCCCGGCGTCACCGTCCTGGAGGTTGCCTGCGGCTATGGCGGGACCGCCCGCTACCTTGCCCGGACCTACGGCTGTTCGGTGCTGGCCACCAACATTTCCGAAAAGGAGCTGGCCTGGGGGCGCGATCTCACCGCGAAGGAAGGCCTGTCCGACAAGGTCAGCTTCGATTACGCCGACTATCATCAGCTGAGCTATCCCGATAACAGCTTCGATGCCTATTGGAGCCAGGAGGCGTTCCTGCACGCCGCCGATCGGGCCGCCGTCCTGAAAGAGGCGTTCCGGGTCCTGAAACCGGGCGGGCGTCTGGTCGTCACCGACATCCTGGTGCGTCGCTGGGTCGAGGATGCCGACCGGGACAAGATCTACGCGCGTGTCCATTCGCCCGACATCTGGGACGCGCCCGACTATCTGGAGGCGATGGAGGCGATCGGTTTCAACCTGGTCGAGCACCATGACTGGGCCGACAACATCGCGCTCACCTATAACTGGGTGCGCGACCGCCTGATCGAGCGACGCGACTATTTCAGCGGGAAGATGAGCCCCGAACTCGTCGACAAGATCGACACCGGGTTGCAGTTCTGGGTCGATAGCGGGCGCAAGGGAATGATCGGCTGGGGCTACTTCGTCGCGGAGAAGCCGGCGGGCTGACCGGCCCGAGGTGCGGTGGGCTTGGGGGAATCTTTACCGCCGCGGGTAGAGGGTATGTGGCGAAAACCGTCTGTTCACTGCCCTTGGCCTCTCGACCCTGGAGCCTGCCATGAAGCCGTTTCTGCGACGTGCGGCCGGCGCGCGCCCGTGCCTGATCGCCCTCACCCTGGGCCTCGTGGTCGTGGTGGGGGCCGCAGCTTTCACGCCTGCGTCCGCCCAGCAGGTGACGCCGCAGCGCGGCATGCGCGGGCAGAACGCGTCCCAGTACAGCGATGCCAAGCTCGCGGCCTTTGCCCGGGCGATGGCGACCATTCAGGCAAGAATGGGCGACATGAACCAGATCATCAGTTCTGCCCGGGACCCGGGCCAGGCGCAGGCGACTCAGAATGTCTACGGCATGATGGCGGAGGTCGTGGAACAGACACCCGGCATTACTTTCCAGGAATTCAACACGATCACCCAGCATATGATGCAGGATCAGATGTTGCTGATGCGCATCCAGCAACAATTTATGCAGCTGAGTGCTCAGTAACTGCTTGAGCCGGTGATTGGTTCTTATTGACCGGTGGCGTTTCAGGTGTGAAACAGGAAGTGGTTTCCGTTCGCCCCGAAGCGCCTCGGTCAAGATTACCATGCGTGGCTTCCGTTCGCCCGCCCTGGCCTTCCTCCTCACTCTGGCACCTGCCGGGGCGATGGCTGATTTCCAGGCCGGGTCGGCGGCGTGGCAGGCCGGCGATCTGGGCGAAGCGCGCCGCCAGTGGCAGGCTGCCGCAAGCGATGGCGTCGTCGACGCGAAGGTGGCACTCGCGCGGCTTCTGATCCACGGCGAGGGCGGATCCCGCGATGTCCCGGCCGCCGCCGGCTGGCTCGACCGCGCCGCGACGGAGGGGTCGGCCGAGGGCGCTTTCGAACTGGCACGGCTGCTGGAATTCGGCCGGGATGTCCCGACCGACCGGGCGCGGGCGCTTTCCCTCTATGAGACGGCTGCGGAAGCCGGCCACCCGGGCGCGATCGCCCGGCTTTCCGCGTCACGACCGGTGATCGCGACGGATGACGAGCGCCCCTCGGCGGCGCCCCCGCCGGCAACGGTCGCTGCCCTCCCGGACCCGGCCCCGCCGGCCGAGCCGGAGGTCGCGACCGACCCCCCCGAACCTCCGGTCGAGGTGAGCGAGGCGCCCGAGCCTCCGGCGGAGGTGAGCGAGGCTCCTGCGCCTTTGGTCGAGGTGGGCGCGGCTGTAGCGCCGGTCGACGCGCCGGCCGCGGAGCAGCCGCCGGTGGAGATGGCCGCGGCCGAAACGCAGCCGGTGCCGCCACCGCGCCCGCCGGCGCCAGTGCGTGCGGCGGTCGCCCGCGAAACCGAGCCGACCGATACGCAGGCGACGACCGCCGGCCTCGGCCCGCCGCCGGCACCCCTGCCGCAGTCGACCCCGCCGGGCGTCACCGTCTTCACGCCCTCGGCACCGACCGCCAGTGCCGCCGAGCCCAACGGAGACCTTGTGTCCTCCGGCAATTCCCCGGTGCTCGCCCACATCGCCTCCTACCGACTGCGCGACCGGGCCGACGGCGGCTGGCCGCTGTTGACCGAGGGCTTTGCCGAGGCCGGGCGGATGTCGCCGATCATCCGCACCCTTGCCGTTGCAGGGCGCGGCACCTTCCATCGGCTCTATGCCGACGGGCCGGAACCGACGCTTCGGGCCTTCTGCGACTGGCTTCAGGCGCGCGACCTGTTCTGTCAGATGACCGATCGTGACGGCCGGCGCCTCGACGGCTGAGGCCTCGCTTCACGGTTGACAGGGGTAGGCCCGCCAGCGCGGGATGGTGGCCGTTGCCGAAAAGCACGGGGACTGAGACGTTGCCCTTGAAGATCTCCGACTGGCGGGTGGCAGAACACCTGCCCGTGCGCACCATCCGCCGTGCCGCGATGGAGCAGATCCTGCGCAACCGCCGCTCGATCGCCGGGGCCAAGCCGAACGAGCAGGCCGCCCTGCGCAATCACACCGCACATCTGATGCGCCTGGTCCGGCACGCGGACCGCCTGATCAAGCGCGGGGTCAGCATGGTGCCGGTCAAGCCCGGGCAGCGCATCCCGGATGCCATCTACACCCTCACGCGCCGCTACGCCCCGACCCGGCGCCGGCCGATGCAACGCAAGGGCCCGCAGCCGAGCTTCTGAGGCGCCGGCTTCTCGGCCGGGCGGTTGCCAGGCCGCGTCGCCTTCTTGAATGTGCCGTCCTGGAACGTTCAGTCGAGGAGACGAGGCCATGGTCGCCATCCCCAACGAAAATCGCCGCTTCACCCTGAAGGCTCGGCCGTCCGGCATGGCCGGTCGCGAGCACTTCGACGAGGATTCGGTCGGTGTTCGCCAGCCCGATGCCGGAGAGGTGCTGCTGGAGACGCTTTACCTGTCGGTCGACCCGGCGATGCGGGTGTGGATGAACGAAAATCCTGGCTACATCGCCCCGGTCGGCATCGGCGAGGTGATGCGCGGGGGTGGCGTCGGCCGGGTGCTGGCGTCCGGCGTCGACGGGCTGAAGCCCGGCGACGTGGTCCAGGGCAGCCTCGGCTGGCAGAGTCACCCGACACTCGCCGCGAGCACGCTGACACCGGTCGATCCGGGCCTCGGCGAACCGCTCGACTGGCTGGGTGCGCTCGGCATGACCGGGCTGACCGCGTATTTCGGCATCCTCGACGTCGGCCGCATCCGCCCGGGCGAGACCGTGCTGGTGTCAGCCGCCGCCGGGGCGGTCGGCCTGATGGTCGGCCAGATCGCCAAGCGCGTGGGATGCCGGGTGGTCGGCATTGCCGGCGGGCCGGAGAAGTGCGCCATGGTGACCGGCGAACTCGGCATGGATGCGGCGGTCGACTACAAGGCGACCGATGGCACCGCGGCCGGCCTGACCGCGGCCATCGCCGAGGCCGCCCCGGAGGGCGTCGACGTCTACTACGACAATGTTGCCGGGCCGACCCTCGATGCGGCGTTGGCCAATCTGCGCTTGCGCGGGCGCGTCGTGATCTGCGGGCGCATCAGCCAGACCGCCGCCGACGAGCTCTACGGCATCAAGAATGTCGGCATCTTCATCGGCAAGCGCGCACGCATGGAGGGCTTCGTCGTGTTCGACTACGCCGACCAGTACGCGTTTGCACGGCGCTGGCTGGCGGGCGAAATGAAGGCCGGCCGTATCCGCCAGAAGATGCATGTGATCGACGGCCTCGACGCCGCTCCCGACGGGCTCGGCATGCTCTTCCGTGGGGACAACAAGGGCAAGCTGGTGGTCAAGGTTGCCGACTGATCACACGTCCAGCAGGCTGGTCGGTCTCAGGCCCGCCGGGTCCAGGCGGGGGCGCGCCATCGGCACCTCCGCCTTGCCCTGTTCGCGATCCTCACCGCCCTCGGCCGTGTTGTCGCCGCCCGGCGTGCCGAGGCCGTTCAGCACCAGGACGGTGAACAGCGACAGGGGCTGGCCGGCGAGCGGCGAGCCGAGCGGGCCGGCGAGCGCCAGCGGGCTCCGGGTCTTGGCCGGCCCCGGGCCGGCGATGTCTCTGGGTTCCACCGGCACCGGCTGGGGCAGGCCGCCGGCACCGGGTTCGGACACGAACTTCTTGTCGAAGAAGTCGTAGACCTCCTGCAGGGACCGCTTCGCCCCGGTCGCCCTGTCGAAGAACACGCCGCGATTGGCGGCGGCTTCGCGCGGGAAAATGTCGGCCGCGGTCTGGTCCGGTTTCTGGCGCAGCGCGGTCAGGAACTTGGTCGCGCCGCCGGCCCCCATGAAATGCGCGAAGTAGAGTTCGGTCGAGCCGACCTCGCCGCCCAGGCGGGATTCCAGATGCGCCTTGTTGTCGGCGGCGAATTCGCCCGCCATCAGGGCCGCCGCTTTCGCGTCCCGGCGCATATCCAGGATCGCCTGCCGGGCGTCGGGATCGCGCACGACGAAGCGTCCGGTCGAGGTTCGCTCGATCCGGTCAGCCGCGTCCGCCATGCCGTGGTCGGCGCCGTGCGCCTTCACCGTGCCGAGCCAGGTCTGTTCGATGAACTGGTAGAGACCGGTCGCACTCGACGTCGACGCTTTGGCGTCGGGGTTGAAACTGCTCTCGGCGGCAGCTTTTTCCACCAGGTAGGAAAAATCGACCCCGGTGCGTGCGCTTGCGGTACGGATGGCGTCAATCACGTCCGGGGCGGCACCGAATGCTTTGGCCGGCAGCGGCTGGGGGGTCTCCAGGAGGATCATGGCGGCACCGGGACGTGGTTGGCGACGGGGGCTGCCCGGTTGGGAGCAAGGGACGTGCCACAAAGCGCCTCCCGCGGCCTGCGTTCGCCTGTCGCGCCCTGGTGCGTGTCCGCGGGGTCGTTGCTAAATCCGTTGTTAACCATGTCCGTGGTCGCGTTCAGTCGTGGGCGCGACCGAACCGGATGCAATCGGGCGAGGCCCAGTTCAGCGGAGGGAACGAGACTGCCATGACCGCCTATGCCGCCCCGATCGAGGATATGCGCTTCGTGCTGCACCGGGTCATCGGGCTCGATGGCCTGCTCGGTGCGGACGGCTTCGATGCCGACCTGATCGACCAAGTCCTGGAGGAGGCCGGGCGCCTCGCCGGGTCGGCGATCGCCCCGCTCAACCGCATCAACGACACCCAGGGTGTGGTGCTGGAAAACGGTGTCGTGCGCACCCCGGAACCGGTCAAACAGGCCTATCGCGACTATGTCGACGGCGGCTGGAACGCGGTCCCGTTCGAGGAGGAATACGGCGGCCAGGGCATGCCCTGGGCGGTGGCGAGCGCGATCCAGGAGATGTGGCAGTCGGCGTCGATGTCGTTCGGCCTGTGTCCGCTCCTGAACCAGGGGGCGGTCGAAGCGCTGCAGGCGCACGGTTCGCCCGAGCAGAAGGCGATGTACCTGCCCAATCTGATTTCCGGCGAATGGACCGGGACGATGAACCTGACCGAGCCTCAGGCCGGCTCGGACCTGTCCGATGTGCGCACGAAGGCGGTGCCGGAAAACGGCCACTACCGGATCAGCGGCCAGAAGATCTACATCTCCTGGGGCGAGCACGACCTCACCGACAACATCATCCACTTGGTCCTGGCCCGCACGCCGGACGCCCCGGCGGGGGTGAAGGGCATTTCCCTCTTCATCGTGCCGAAGGTGCTGGTGAACGAGGACGGCAGCCTCGGGCGGCGTAACGACCTGCGCTGCGTTTCGGTCGAACACAAGCTTGGCATCCACGGTTCGCCGACGGCGGTCATGGCCTATGGCGAGGTCGATGGGGCGATCGGGTACCTCGTCGGGGAAGAGGGGCGCGGCCTCTCCTACATGTTCACGATGATGAACAACGCCCGGCTGTCGGTCGGCCTGCAGGGGGTGGCGATCGCCGAGCGCGCCTATCAGCAGGCGCTCGACTATGCCAAGACCCGCGTCCAGGGCCGCGGCCTGAACGGCTCCGACGAGCCGGTCGCGATCATCGAGCACCCGGACGTCCGGCGCATGCTGATGACCATGAAGTCGCTGACGGAGGCGGGCCGGGCGCTCACCTATGAGGCCATGGCCAATCTCGACCGGGGCAGGATGTCGCCGGACCCGACCGCGGCCGCGGCGGCCCAGGCGCGGGTCGATCTCCTGACCCCGGTGGTCAAGTCCTGGTGCACCGACAACGGGGTCGAGGTCGCCTCCCTCGGCGTGCAGATCCACGGCGGCATGGGCTATGTCGAGGAAACCGGGGCCGCCCAGCACCTGCGCGACGCGCGCATCCTGCCGATCTATGAGGGCACCAACGGCATCCAGGCCAACGACCTCGTGTTTCGCAAGGTGGTCCGGGACGATGGCGCGGCCGTCGACGCCTATCTGGAGGAAGTTGACGAGATCGTCGCGGCCCTTTCCGCGCGCCCCGGCGACGATGCCCAGGTCATCGCCCGGGCCCTCGCGGGGGCTGCCGAACACCTGCACGAGGGGACGCGCTGGCTGCTCGAGGTTGCACCCAAGGATGCGGCGGCGGCGGCGGCGGCCTCCTCCCCCTATCTCAAGCTGTTCGGGGTGACTGCCGGCGGGGCCATGATGGCGCGGGCGGCATTGGCGGCTCTGGACGAGATGATGAGCCCGGCTGCCGACCATGACCGGCTGGAATCGAAACTGGTGACCGCCCGGTTCTTCGCCGAACAGGTCATGGCCACGGCCCCGGCCAGCCTGGCTCAGGTGCGTGCCGGTTCCAGCGCCATCACCACGTTGTCGGTCGCACAGCTCTGAGGCTGCCGCGACCGCCTCAGGCGGCGCGCGGGCTGACCTCGCGCGGCCGCTTCAGGCGCTTGGTGGCGTGGTCGATCATGCCGAGGGTCAGATCGCAGAACTCCACCGACCAGTCGCCGCTTTCGGTCTCCACGATGCCGACCGTCTCCCGCACCAGGGCCTGGGAAATGAACACCATGGTCCCACCCCACTTGATCTCGCCCGATGTGCGCACCCGGCGCACCGCGTGGGTTTCCGGGTAGGCCCAGTCCTCGACACGCGCGGGGTAGGGGCGGCGGGAGGATTGGCGGAACTGCTTGGCGGGGGTTTCGCGGCCGCGGCCGTCGGTCGGCTTGCGCCGGTTCCAGCGTGCCAGAAAGTCGTCGAAGCGGCCCTGCTGATCGGCCAGCGACTCGGCTGGCGGCACCGCCGTTGCTTCGGTCAGCTGGCGGTTGACGCGCTGATCCTCGGTGAGGAGCAGCGGGTTTGACGGACGCGAGCGGTCGATGCCGATGCCCAGTCGAACCCAGACCGCGGTCAGACGGGTGAGCCCGCCGACCCCCTTCGATCCGAACGGGTTGACGTCGTCGACGCTGATCCGATCCGGCAGGCCGTGGTCGCGGAAGACGCGGGCGAAGACGGCGGCGACGACATCGATGCTGCGCGACGGCAGTACAGCTGCCGCGACCAGGAAGCCGGAGGCCTCGTCAACGATGGTCAGCGGGTAGCAGCGTTCGCCGTCGCCGGTGCGCAACCCGCCCTGGAAGTCGACGCGCCATGCCGCTCCCGTCTCAGCGGTCGCGGTCGGCTTCGGATCTGCGCTCGCGACCCGTCCGCGTCGGCGGACCGGCGCTGCCTCGGCCTTCTCCGGTTTCGGCGCCGGAGCGGGTTCGGCCGCCAATTCCTCAACCAAGGCGATGGGTTCGGCGGCCGCGGTTTCCGCGGCATCTGCGGCATCCGCCGTTGTCGTTTCGCCGGCATCATCCGCGGGCGCCGCACCCTTCGGCCGGGTCAGTCCGTGGTCGCGCAGGATGTTGGAAACCTTGCTGACCGACGGCCACTTGATTTCCGGCTGGGTCTGGGCGAGGTGGCGCAACAGGGTGCCGGCCCCCCAGTCCGGGTGTTCGTGGCGCAGCGCCAGGACGCGCAACTCAACCTCGTCGCCGTTGGGCCGTGCCGGGCGCCCGCGCCGGCGGGGCGGCGCCGGCTCCGGCGGGGCGGCTTCCTCGACGCTTGCCGCTTTCGGTGACGCGGCGGTGACCGGAGCGGCAGCCGGCTGTGCACGGCCGGCGCGCGCCTTCGGGGGGCGACCGCGACGCGGTGTGGGTTCCGCTTCCACGGTGGGGGTGGGT
>CAYNIS010000098.1:0-10133 GCA_964397055.1 uncultured Rhodospirillaceae bacterium
CGCGGCGACGCTCGTCGAGCCGGCTGCGTTCCGCTTCCGGCAGCGACTTCAGCTCGGTCATCACCGCAAAGCCCGCCAGATCCTCGGTCATCACTTCGATCAAGCGGCGCACGAAGGCGGCCATTCGCCCGCGGCCGGTGGTCGCCTGGCTGGTCGCGAACTCGACCGTCTCTTCCATGATCTGGATGCCGAGGTCGCAACAGGCGAAGAGGAGATCGTGCTTGTTGCGGAAGTAGTAGTAGAGCGCCGGCTTGGTTACGTTGAGTGCCGCGGCAACCTCGTCCAGGGACGTGTTGTGGAAACCGTTGCGGCTGAAGGCGTGGCCAGCCTCCCGCATCAGGGCGCGACACTTCAGATGGTACTGGTCCTGCGGGGACTGAACGGCATCCTTCCACCGCGGCATCGTCGCTCTCTCCTCCGCCAGCTTGCTGCCGGCAGTGTCTTCATAGCGCGCCATCAGTCCGTCGAACCCTCATGCTCAAAGACGCGGCCTTCCCCGCCGCCAGGATCACGCTACCCTAACGCAACGGCCGGCGCTGCAAACCCTGGCATTTGAGCGATTTTGCAATTGACCAGGATTTGGGCGACGCTCGCCCATTCTATGCCAACCGAGCGGGGACCCGGTAATGCTATTCAACTTCGACGAAATACCGCCGAATGATCGCTACAAGCTCTTGGTATCGACAGTGGTGCCGCGGCCGATCGCCCTGGTCACCAGCGTCGATGCCGCCGGCGTCGTCAACGCCGGGCCCTATTCCTTCTTCAATGCCATGTCGAGCAACCCGGCGATCGTCGTGATCGGGGTGGGCAAGCCGTCGGGCAAGATGAAGGACACCGGCACCAACATTCGCACCACGCGCGAATTCGTCGTGAACCTGGTGTCGGAGAAGATCCTGGACCAGATGAATGTCACCGCGATCGACTTCCCGCCGGAGGTGGATGAGCTGGCGGAGGCCGGCCTGACCGCGGCTCCGTGCGATCTGGTCAAGGCCCCCCGGATTGCGGAATCGCCGGTCGCGATGGAGTGCATCCTGAACCAGGTAATCGACATCGGACCGTCGAACGACATCGTGATCGGGGAGGTGAAGCGCTTCCACATCGCGGACGAGCATGTGAACCTGGAGCGCATGCATGTCGACACACCGGCCCTCGAGCTGGTCGGCCGCATGCACGGGGCCGGTTGGTACGCGCGCACCACGGACCGCGTGGAGGTGAAGCGCATCCCGCTCGACCAGTGGGACGCGAAGAAGAGCAACGCCGCCGAATGAGCCTGGAGGGAGCAAACAGGGTCGGCTTCGCATCGCTTCGCCTCAACGACAGCGCGCGAACCGACTGGGACGGGGCGGGACCGCGGCCACTGGCCTCTACGATCTGGTACCCTGCCCCGGCGGACGCCCCCGGCGTCACGCTTGCGGTGCCCCCGGACAACCCGGGGATGGTTCTGGGGGACCTGGCGGTCGGTGCCGACGTCCATGCCCCGCGACCATTGCCGGTGGTGCTGCTCTCCCACGGCACCGGCGGCAGCGCGGTCAGCCTCGGCTGGCTGGCAGGCCACCTGGCTTCCCATGGTTTTGCCGTGATCGGCGTCGACCACCATGGCAACACGGCGAGCGAACCCTACCGGGCGGAGGGCTTCCTGGCCTGGTGGGAACGGGCGCGCCACCTCTCCGTTGCCCTCGACCAACTGTCAACGCAGGGGCCGCTTGCCGGCCGTCTCGACCTCGACCGGGTAACGGCAGCCGGCTTCTCCCTCGGCGGCTACGCGGTCATGGCGCTGGCCGGTGCCGTCACCGACATGCGCCTGTTCCAGGCATGGATGGAACAACAACCCGGGCCGGTCGCCCCGCCGGAATTCCCCGATCTAACCGATCGGCTGCCCGGCCTTCTCGATACCGACGGCCCGTTTCGACGGTCCTGGGAGCGACATGGCGACAGCTACGGGGACCCGCGGGTCCGCCGGGTCTTGTCCCTCGCCCCGGCGCCGACGATCCGCGGGTTCACGCTTGAAAGCCTGAAGGCGATCAAGCTTCCCGTGTCGATCGCCGTGGGAGAGGCAGACACCGAAACCCCGCTCGATAACTGCGCGGGCTGGCCGCACGATCAGATCCCGCACGGCACCTTGCGGGTCTTGCGTCCCGGCTACGGCCACTATCAGTTCGTTGGGCTTGGCACAGCGCTCGCCCAGGCGATGGAACCGACCGTCTTCGCCGACCCGCCGGGGGTCGACCGCCGGGTCATGCAGGCCGAGGTCTGCGAACTGGCGGCCGACTTCCTGAGCGCCGTCTGAGAGGCGGGCGGTTCCCAGGTCCGCCCTACTCTTCCTGCTTGCGGCGAACGCGCAGGGCCATGGCAAGATGCGCGCCGGCATCGACCAGCAGGGTCTCGCCGGTAGTGTTGCGCCCGCCGGGGCCGATGAACCAGGCCACGGCCTCGGCAATATCCTCCGGCGTGCCGGCGTGCTGAAGCGGGGTCGAGTTCTCGACATTCCCGACCATCTTGGCGAAGCCCTCCTCACCCAGGCGGTCGCGGAACCAGCGCGTGCCGACGAAGCCCGGACACACCGCGTTGATCCGCACCTCCGGCGCCAATGCCCTCGCCAGCGACATCGTCATGTTGTTGAGAGCCCCCTTGGAGGCGGCATAGGCAACCGACGATCCGATGGCCTTCACGCCCGCGATCGAGGAGATGTTCACGACCGAACCATAGCCCTGTTCCTTCATCGCCGGGCGGCAGGCGCGGATCATCTGGAAGGCGCCGACAACGTTGACCTTGTAGATCGACAGGAAATCGTCGACGTCGAGCGCTTCGAGGTCGTCGTGATCGGCAAACTTGGTGGTGCCGGCATTGTTCACGAGGCCGTCGATCCGGCCCCACTTGTCGAGCGTCTGCTGTGCCAGGCGACGGCAGTCGGCGTCCTCCCCGACATTGGCCTGCAGCACGATGACCTCGCCGCCGCTGCCGCGGATTTCCTCCGCGGTGGCCTCGGCCTCCTCGGAACTGCGCGAATAGTTGACCACGACCCTGGCGCCCTCACGCGCGAGTTTCAGGGCCGAGGCGGCCCCGATGCCGGTGGCCGAGCCGGTGACGATGACGACGGACCCGTCGATTTTCATGAATGCCCTCCCCTGTCCTTGCCTTGTCGCCCCTCAAGGGAGCCCGAGGCGGGGCGAGTCGTCAACGGGAAGGGGTCATTCCGCGGCGAGATCGAAACGGCGGACGATGTCGCGGGCGGTTTCGAACAGGTGATAGCCGCCGGAACACTCGCCCGAACCGTCCTCGATGCCGAGCGCCAGGCAACCGGACGAACAGATGCGCCGGAAATCGCAGGTACCGCAGTTGAACCGCCGTTCCTCACGCGCCGCCACCGGGTCCATGAAGCGAAGCGCCGCCTTCTGCCAGCGGGGATTGTCGAACTCGGAGGTGAGGGCGGTGCATCCGCGCTTGTAGCCGGACGCGTCGATGGTGTGGAACGTGGTGTCGCAGGAGCCCGACCAGCAGCCGTAGCCCTGCGCCTCGCCCCGGGCCAAGGCGGCCGAGCTGTCGAGGAGGCCGTCGAGCGGTGAGACGACGAGCGGCGGCGCCTCCTCGTCGAACTGGCGGCGCCACTGGACATAGGCCCGCAACCAGCGCGCCATCGCCCGGCTGTAGCCGGCATTGTCGAGGCCGACCCGGTCCCAGTTGTCGCGGGCGTAGCCGGTTTCGGTGACCCGTTCGAGATGGACCCGGCGGATGCCCCGGTCGACCAGGAAGTCGAAGAAGTCGGTCGGGTTCCTGAAGCGATTGACCAGGGTTCCGGTGAAGGTCACGACGAGGTAGGGGTCGAGGCCATCGGCCAGGAGCCGTTCCATGTTGGCCCAGAACCGGCCGTCGAACTCGGCGTGGCTCTCCGGCCGGTCGCGGCGCAGCAGCCGGATGACCGGATCCCAGCTGACCCCGACCTCGCCGTCGAAGTGGCGGCGATAGACATCCGCCCAGGCGTCGTCATAGGTCATCAGGTTGGTCTGGATGCCGTGCTTCCAGAGCATGTCGCCGCCGGCCTCGGCGATCCGACCGATCGCCTCCTCCATCCAGGCGGACCCGAACATGGTCGGCTCCCCGCCGTGCCATTGCAGCAGGATCCGGCTGCCGGCGGGCGTGAAGCCGCGCACATGCTCCGGCACGCGCGCGATGTCGTCGAGCGTCATCCGCTTCGGGTTCTTCGGTATGAAGCAGTGCTCACAGTGGAGGTTGCAGCCCTCGAACACCCGCACATAGACCATGTGGTCGAAGGCCGGGGCGTAGGGCAGCCGCCCGCTCATGCCGCGACCTCGGCGGTTGCGGTCCCAGCACCGCTGACCAGGGCCGCTTCCCGCGCATGGGCGGCGACGTCCGGAGCCCCGCCGTAGCCGACCGCGGTGTCAACGCCCTGCAACAGCTGCGCTTGGCGCAGGTAGGCGAGCACGGTCGCCTCCCCGCCTGTTTCGATGTAGCGGCGGACATGGGTGATGAAGGCACGATAGCCGGAGCATTCGACCTCCCCCTCGGGGATGCCGTTGGGGGTGATCGGGCAGCCCGATTTGCACCAGCTCTGGTTCTCGCAGGTCTCGCAATGGGTCTTCTTGTGGGTCAGACCCTGGACCCGCAGCCATTTGCGGCGGAAGCGCGACTTCGCGAACGCCTCGAAGCCGTCATGGGCATTGGAGAACGGATCGTCGACGGTCGCCTTGTCGGTGCAGTTGTTGAGATTGCCGTCCGGTTCCACCACGACGAAGTCCGACTGACAGGTGGTGCCCCAGCGGTCGCCGCCGACGCCGAACATGACCCCGGTGATCGCCCCCCGGATGGCGCCGATCAAGGGCGCCCAGCCGACCTTGTCCATGCGCTGCATCAGCGCGTCGAACAGCCCGACCAGGAGAAGGGAGTGTTCGATGTTGCTCGGACGGTCGTCGAAATAGGTGTTGTAGGCGTTGTAGCGGTCGATGTTCACCAGCGGGAAGCCGCGTTCCATGAACCAGTCGACCAGTTCCGCCTCTCGCCCGATCTCCCGGCGGGTCGGCACGACACCCGGCGTCACGAAGATGTTGTTCGCCCAGGCGAGTTCGACCTTCTGCATCCACAGCTTGTGATAGGCCTCGACCGAGCCCTTCAGCATGCGCTGGGAGAAGTCGAGGCTGGTGCCGACCTCCGCATTGAAGCGTTCCCGGATCAGCGGGACATACGCCTCCCGCAACGGGATCAGCGCGGTCTGGATCGACTGGGTGTGGCCCGGGACCTCCTCGTCGAGGATTTCCGACGCCTCCAGATACCAGTCGACCGGCACGGTCAGCGGCTCGCCGCCGTGCCAGAGGATGTGAACGCCGTCATGGCGCCCGCGCACCTTCATGTCCGCCAGCAGCCTGGCGGTCGCCCGCAGCGTGTCGAACGACATGCGGTTCCGATCCGCGCGCACGCTTTCCGGCAGATAGCAGTGGGTGCAGCCGACGTTACAAAAGTTCGTCGGCTTGGTGTACGCGGTGATCATGCCGCGACAAGCCCCTGGTCGATCCGGACCTGATCCGGGTCCCGGCCATATTTGCGGATCGCGCCATCCGCCTCGCCGTTGCGGACCGTCTGCTTGATGCGATCGAACACCATCTTCCACGAGGCGCAGTAGTGGAACTTGCCGAAGATGCCATGGTCGTAGAGGATCGCGTCGCGCATGCAGCCACCCTCGCACTGGGCGAAATGGCGGCATTCCACACAATCCTGCGGGACATTCACACGCCGGCGCTTGGCCATGCGCGCGGCCGGCGACGACATCATCTCCTGGATCGAGTGGGTGCGCAGGTTGCCGAAACTGAACTGCTTGTCGCCCAGGTCGGCGAACTCCGAACAGTTATAGGTATCGCCGGACGGCTCGACCCCCATGAAGGCGCCGCCGCAACGCCGGGTCCAGGGGCAGCGGTCGCTCTCGATCGCGATCACCCGCTTCAGCATCTCGTCGAGCGGGGTGATGACGAACTCAGGCAGGTCGACGATCCAGCGATTGTAGAGGCCGAGCAGCATGCGGCCGTAGCTTTCGGGCTTCAGCATCTCGCCGTTGCCCTGGTCGCGACCGGCCGGATAGCGATAGTTGAAGCGCAAGTGGAAGGCTTCGTCGCCGTAGGACAGCGCCTTCTCGTACATGGTGATGGCGAGCGGTGCCGTCTCTTCCGTGTAGGTGCCGATCACCTTCGGTCGGAAGCCGTCGGCGACGACCGCATCGAGCCGTTTGTAGAAGATCTTGGTGTAGGTCGAGGTCGAACCGCGGAAGACGCGGTACTGTTCGTCCGGGTCGAAGCTGGAGGAGACCGACCCGTCGAAGATCTCCTTGAACACATCGTACCAGCGCTTGTGCTCGTAGGAGAGCAGGTTGCTCTGCATGGAGAAGCGCACGCGCGGCATCACCGACCGGGCATAGGCCCAGGCATCGCGGTAGAACTGCGGTCCCATCAGCATCGGCTCGCCGCCATGCCAGATGATGATCGCCTCGTCGGTGAGATGCGGCGCCAGCTTGTCGAAGAACTGCTTGAAGTCGTCGAGGCTCCACTTCGGAGCGCCGTCCGGCGGGGCCGAGCAGTAGGTGCAGGTCGCGTTGCAGAACTTGGTCGGCTTCGCGATGATGGTCGAAATCATACGCCGTCCCCAGCCTGTCCACCGGTCGTTTCGCCACCCCTCGAACGAGCCCTGGCGATAGAGCCATGGCACGCGATCACTGGCAGTCGCGATCCTACGCGGGATCGCCGGCGGCGCAAGCGATCACGTCCGCGCAGCTGTCCTTGACCACCTTCGGCAAAGGGCTATTACGGCAAATCCCCCTAAATCCCAGCGCCACGGTCGGTTATTCGATTGCGACGGTGAGCGCGATCGCGGTCCTGAGCTGGCAGCGTCGTCCGTTCAGCCCTCACTGCGCACGTCTGAGAGACAGACTCGGGAGGGCGACCGGAACCCTCGCGGCTTGCCGCTTGCCGCTTGTCCGGAAGACGCGTTTGGCGCAGGGTGCCCGGGCATACAAGGGTGAGCAGGCATTCAACGGGGAGGGTTGATCATAATGACCGAACTCGAGTACCTGCCCGCCCACGTTCTCGCCCACCGCATCCGCACCCGGGCGGTCAGCTGCACCGAACTCCTCGACCACCAACTGGCGCGCATCGAGCATGTGAACCCGGTGGTCAACGCCATCGTGGCCATGGACGTCGACGCCGCCCGTGCCCGCGCGAAAGAGGCGGACGAGGCGATCGCCGACGGCACCGTCTGGGGGCCGCTCCACGGCATCGCCATCACCGTCAAGGACTGTGTGGAGGTCGTGGGGATGCCGACCACCGCCGGTGTGCCCCAGCTTGCCAAGCATCATCCCCTGGTCGACGCGCCGACGGTGCAGCGGCTGAAGGCGGCCGGTGCGATCATCCTGGGCAAGACCAACGCCCCGGCCTGGGCGGCCGACCACCAGAGCTACAACGCGATCTACGGCACCACGAAGAACCCGTTCGATCTGGGCCGCACGCCGGGCGGCTCCTCCGGCGGGTCCTCGGCCGCGCTGGCGGCAGGCCTGACACCGCTGGAACTGGGCTCGGACATCGGCGGCTCGATCCGCGGGCCCGCCCATCACTGCGGTGTCTTCGGGCACAAGCCCAGCTACGGCATCGTGCCGGCCCGCGGACACATCCCGCCCGCCCCCGGCGCCCTCTACGCGACCGACATCAACGTCCTCGGCCCGCTCGCCCGCGATGCCGACGACCTCGCCATGGCGCTCGACATTCTCGCCGGCCCGGACGAGATGGAGGACGTCGGCTGGCAACTGGCCCTGCCCCACGCCCGCGCCCATGACATCCGCCAGTTCCGGGTCGCGGCCTGGCTCGACGATCCGACCTCCCCGGTCGACGGCCTCGTCGCCGACCGCCTGCAGGACATGGTCGATGTCCTGGCCCGGAATGGGGTGAGCGTCGATACCCGCGCACGCCCGGCGATCGACATGGCGGCGGCCTATGACCTCTATCTCGACCTGCTCTATTCGACGGTCAGCCGCCGGGTGGAGGGCGTACAGGTCCTGGAGATGCGTGCCCGTTCGGAAACCGCGGATCCGCTCAGCCGCGACTACGGCGACCGCTATGCCCGCGGCGTCTCCCTTTCCCATCGTGACTGGCTTGTGCGCCACCACGCCCGCCAGCTGCTGCGCCGGCGCTGGCAGGCGTTCTTCCGCGATTATGACGTGCTGCTGGCGCCGGCCATCCCGGTGGTGCCGTTCCCCCACGACCAATCGGACGACCGCTTCGCGCGCACCGTGATGGTCAACGGCGAGCCCCGCCCCTACTGGGACCAGATCTTCTGGGCCGGCATCTTCGGCATGGCCTATTTGCCGGCGACGGTGATGCCGGCCGGGCTGACCCCACCCGACGCGAGCCTGCCGGGGCTTCCGGTCGGCCTGCAGATCGTCGGCCCCTATCTCGAAGATCACACCACGATCGCCTTCGCCCGGGCCTTGAGCCATCTGACCGGCGGCTTCGTCGCCCCGCCGAACTTCCCCTGAGGACGCCGGCGCCAGGAAAGCCGTCACAGAGTTGCACGTCGCCGCCATGTCGCCGCACAAGAGCTGACATCAAGGACGGTCAGCCTCTCTCGCAAGCCCGTTTCCACGCTTGCGAGAGTCGAAACCCATCATGAGCGAGACCGCACCGACCAGCGAGAGCGCGCCGGACTTTCCCGATGCGATCACCGCCATGCGCCGGCATGCAACAACCTTGAAGGCCGTCGGCATCGGCCTCCTGAGCTGCCTCTTGATGATCCCGCTCGGCCTCGTCGCAGAAGTCATCGACGCGCGCGCCTGGCGCCAGCGGGAAGCCCAGACATCGATCGCCAGCGCCTGGGGACCGGCGCAGCTGGTCGCGGGGCCGGTGCTTGAGCTGCCGTTCTCCGCCGGGCGCCTGTCCAGCGAGGAACGATATCTGACCGTGCTGCCGGTAAGGCTCGACATCGAAGCCGAAATCGTGTGCGAAACGCGCTACCGCGGGCCGTTCCGGGTCCTCCTCTATCGCGCCCGGCTCAAGGTTTCGGGCAGTTTCGAGGCGTCGCGGGGGCTGGACGCCCTGCCGGCCGGGGGGCGGATCGCCTGGGATCGGGCACGCCTCGCCGTCGGTCTGACCGATCTTCGCGCGATCGAACCCGACGCCGCGGTCAGATGGGCCGGCGAGACCGTGCGGTTCGAGCCCGGCACCATGCGCGGCCTCGGCAACGCGCTCGAGCGTGCGATGGTGGCGGAGGTCGATGTCCGACCCGGCGACGAACCGGGTGAGGAAGCCGATCCGTCCTTCGCGTTCGAGGTGACGATCAACGGCGTCGATGCCCTGGACATCCTGCCGCTTGGGGATGCGACAACCGTCGCCATGACCTCCGACTGGCCGGCACCGAGCTTCCGGGGCCTCGTCCTGCCGACCGCTCGCACCGTCCGCTCGGACGGCTTCGAAGCAAACTGGCGGGTCAGCCAGTTCGCCCGACCCTTCCCGGGTGTCTGGGAAGGCGATCTGGGCGAGGCGGGACACCAAGCCGGTTTCGGCGTGCGCCTGATTGACCCGGTCTCGCCCTACCGATTGTCGGAACGGGCGGTGAAGTACGGGCTTCTCGTGATCGCCCTCACCTTCGTCACCGCGTTCGTGTTCGAACGCTGGACGACCGTCGCGTTGTCCGGCGTCCAGTACACGCTGATCGGCCTCGCCCTCAGCGTCTTCTATCTCCTGCTCCTGTCCCTGTCGGAGTTCGTCGGCTTCGCCGCGGCCTACGCCATCAGCTCCGTCGCCGTCGCCGGCCAGGTCTCCGCCTACGCCCTCACGGTCGGCGCAGGTCGCCGCGGGGCCGCCCTTCTGGGCGGCCTGCTCCTCGGCCTCTACGCCTTCCTCTATGTGACGCTGAGTGCAGAGACCTATGCCCTCCTGGCCGGATCCCTCGCCCTCTTCATCGCCCTGTCGGCGATCATGGCGGTGACCCGCAAGCTCGGCAAAGCTGAAGCAGAGCCGGACCTGGTGGCGTGAACTCGACGTTTGGATCCCTTGGGCAGCAAGTGCCGAACCCAACGTCGAATTCGGAAACACCCCTAGCAGGCTGTTGAAGAAGTCGGTAGCGGGCTCGGGGTTGGCATGATTCAC
>CAYNIS010000099.1:0-10069 GCA_964397055.1 uncultured Rhodospirillaceae bacterium
GCTATCGCCGTCGATGTTGCCGAAATTGCCCTGGCCGTCGACCAGCGGGAAGCGGAGCGCGAAGTCCTGGGCGAGCCGCACCATCGCCTCGTAGATGGCGCTGTCGCCATGGGGGTGGAACCGCCCCATGACGTCGCCGACGACCCGGGCGGACTTCTTCGGCGGGCTGGTCGGCGCCAGGCTCATCTGCCGCATGACGTAGAGCAGGCGGCGGTGGACCGGCTTCAGGCCGTCACGCACATCCGGCAGCGACCGTGCCATGATCGTCGACAGGGCATAGGACAGGTAGCGCTCGCTCAGGACATCGCCGAGCGGGCGTTCAAGGATCATGTCGTCGGTCATTCGGGGCGGTCTTGGGGCGTATCGGGATCGGGTGCCGGGTCCAGCATTCCCGCCTGAACCTCGATCAACCGCACCAGGCGGTCGCGCGCCGGCGGCAGCGGGTTGTCGATCGCGGCGAGGGCGTGACGTTCCAAGAAATACCCGGTGAGACGGAAGCCGTCGACGATGTCCTGGACCTGCACGTCCTGGCCCCGCGCATCCTGGCCCCGCGCGTCCTGGTCAACCCGGTCAGCGGCGCGTGGTGCGAGGAAGCCCGGCAGCGGCAGGAGCCGTTCGCGCCAAGGGGCACCGGTCGACCGGCTGACCGCGCGTCCGGTGCGCGGGCTGACATAGATCAGGTCCGTCTCAGCCCCGGTTGCCGCACACCGGCTGAGGTCGAGCCCGAAGCCGAGGGCGGCGAGCAGGCCGCGTTCCCAGGCGATGAGGACCGGCGCCCACACATCCATCGGTGTTGCCAGGTCGCACAGGGTGCGGATGACGAAGCCCAGCCCCTGGAAGACCGCCGGCTGCGGCTCCCGCTCGGGCAGGGCCGCTTCCGCCAGGGCCGCCGCGGCCTGGACGGCGGTGAGGCGGACCGGTTCGTCGATCAACCGGCCGAGCACGCCGGCCTCCGGCTCCAACGTGAACTGGCCGAGCTGATCGGCGGTCCGGCCCTTCCACACGGCGGCGACGGCGGTCCCCGGTTCCAGCGCCGCCCGCTGCCGCGCGGCTCCGCGGACCAGGCCGGCATGCCGTCCGCGGCTGGCGGTCAGGAGGGAGACGATGGCGCCACCCTCGCCGAACGGCCGGCTGGCAAGGACGATGCCGTCGTCATGCCACTCCATTTCCCGCGCTCTTGTTCCCGCGCTCTTGGACCGTCGCCCTCATGCCGCCAGCAGGCGATCGATCTCGGCGACCAGCTCCGCGTTCTCGAAGGGCTTGGTTAGGATCGCATCGAACTTGAAGTTGTCGGAGAGATAGCCGCGCCAGCCGTCGCCGAACTGGGCGCCGCCGCCGGTGAATGCGATGATGCGCTGGCGCGGGTCGAGCCGCCGCGCTTCCCGCAGGAGTTCGAAGCCGTCGACCTTGGGCAGGAAGAGATCGGTCAAGACGACGTCGAACCGTGACTGGTCGATGATGGTCAGGGCCTCCGCCCCGTCCGATGCCTCGACGATGTCGTGCCCGGCCCCCTCCAGGGCCACCCGCATGGAAAAGCGGACCTCCATAACGTCCTCGATCAGCAGTATCCTCGCCATGTCATGACCTCATAGGCGGTTGTGCGGCGCGTTTTGATCGGTGAAATGGCAAACTGGTGCAGCCTGTCAAGAATATAGCGGGAGTGGGACCACATGCCTGACGGGGCGGATGCCGTGGATGTCGCCAGAATTGCCGGCGATGCGACCGCGATCCTGTCGCTGATCGGCGATCCGGCCGCGGTTGTCGCGCCAACGGACCCAGCCGACGGCAGGGCCGATGACTGGCGCATCGTCACCGCCAACGCGGCCTATCGTCAGCGCGTCGGTCAGAACCTGCCGCTTGCCATCGCCATGGCGCTCGGCCGCGACGAATGCCGGCAGGGGCCTGCTCCGTTCACCTGCCGCCTGCGCCTGGTCGACACACCCGGTCTGCCGCTGGTCGATATGCGTCAGCTCGACCTCGCCTGCGGACGCCGCCTGATCTCCCTGTCGGCGATCGCGGACGATGACGACGGCAGCGGTTGGACCCGCCGGCGCGAGGATGAGCGCCTGATCGGGGTCGGGCACTGGGAATGGTACCCCGGCCCCGACCGGATGATCTGGTCGGACGAGAACTGCCGGATCTATGGCGTCCGTCCGGCGGATGCCCCGCGTTCCGTCAACGGCTTCTTCGACCGCCTGCATCCCGACGATCGGGCCGAGATCCTGCGCCAGTACGCGGAGGACCGGGTTGCGGAGGAGTGCGAGGTGAGAGCCACGCACACCGACGGTTCGACCCGCTGGCTCCTGGTTCGCCGGCGCGCCGAAACTGACCGGGAGGGACGGGTTTTTCGCCGCTACGGCATCACCGTCGACATCACGCGGCGCAAGCAGGCCGAGCTTCGACTGGCGGCGAGCGAACGCCGTTTGCGGGCGGCGGAGGCTCTCGCCCAGATCGGTTACTTCGAGTACATCCTGCGGGAGAAGCGGGGGATCTGGTCGGACAACCACTGGCAGATGTGGGGGTGTCCCCCCGACAGTTTCCCGCAGGCCCACGAGGAGAGCTACCTCAGGACCATTCACCCGGAGGACCGGGGCATTGTTGCCGAGGCATTCGCGGGACCGGTCAAGGGCCGGGAGATGGAGTTCCGCATCATCCGGCCGGACGGGGAGGTCCGCGTCATCCACTCCCGCTCCCAGGTCATGCCCGGCCGCGACGGCGAACCCCTGCGGCTGTTCGGCTATCGCCAGGACGTGACCGAGACACGTACGCTCGAACGCCAGTTGAGGGACTGGGAAAGGCAGCTCAGGCGCGCTCTCAAGATCGCCGGCATGGTCAGTTGGGAATCGAACCTGGAGACCGGCGTGGTCATCTATCACGGGTCGCCGGAGGACGTGATCGGCGCCTTCGGCTCGATCGACGGCAAGACCACGTTCGACAGGTTCTTCGAGCGCATCCACCCGGACGACCGCGCCAACTACCTCGCCTCCATGCGCGATACCGATGCCGATGTCCGGCGCTGCGAGTATCGGGTGCTGATCGACGGGCGCGAATGCCATCTCTACGTCGAGGGCGTCGCCGAACGTGACGACCAGGGCCGCGTCGTCCGTCTCGTCGGGTTCACCCAGAACATTGACGAGCGCAAGCGGGCGGAACAATCCCTCCTGGAGACCCGCCAGATGATCGAGGCGGCCCAGCAGGTGGCGGAGGTCGGCACCTGGGTATGGGACTGCGAGACCGGCGAGACGACCTGGTCGGACACGATGTTCCGCATCTTCGGCGTCGACCGCGCCAACTATCGCCCGCACGCGACCTCCTTCCTCGACTTCATTCATGAGGGGGATCGCGATCTCGGGATCAAGATCTCCGTGCCGAGCCAATCACACCGACTGGTCCAGTACCGCATCCGTCGCCCGAACGGGGAGGTGCGCTACATTCGCTCGGGTTCGGTCGCGCAGTTCGACAGCCGCAACCGGCCGCGCAAGACCTTCGGTATCCGCCAGGACGTCACCGATCAGGTGAACTTCCAGCGCGAGCTCGCCGAGAAGGAGGCGCTCTATCGGGACATCGCCGAATGCGCCAGCGACTGGTTCTGGGAAACCGACGACGCCGGGCGGATCATCTCCGTTTCCAAGGCGCTTACCGACCAGGCGGCGATGGAACCGTCGGCCGTCGAAGGCCGGCGCTGGATCGATCTGTTCGACGAGCGGAAGGTCGACGGCTCCCGGATCGACGTCTTGTCCTCCGCCCTCGCGGAGGGGCGGCAATTCCGCGATCTGGTCTTCCCGCTTCGGCGCCACGACGGCCAGCCGATGTGGGTGCGCCTGTCCGGCAACCCGCGGCGGCTGGATGACGGCACGCTGATCGGCCATCGCGGTTCCGGAACCGACGTGACCCAGCTGCACGAGGCGAATCGGAAGCTGGAAGCCCGTCAGCGGCTGGAGGTGCTGGGCGAGATCTCCGGCGCCATCGCGCATGAGATCAACAACCTGCTGCACCCGATGATCAACCTGTCCCAGGCCGCCCAGGCCCGGATCGCCGAATCCGATCCGGTCGCTGCCGATTACCTCGCCGTCGTGCGGTCCAGCGGCCGGCGCGCCGCGGACGTGGTGCGCGACGTCCTGGCCTTCGCGCGCCCGGCGGAGACGGAGGCCGGGATCGCGCTGGCCGATGCCGTGCGGGAAGCGGCGTCATTCGCCGGCCGCGCGGTGCCGGAACGGATCGCCTTCTCGGCGTCCATCGACACCGCCCTGACGGCGCCGCGGGTCACCGACACGAAGATGACCCAGGTGCTCGCCAACCTGGTCAACAATGCGGTGCAGGCGATTCCGGAAAGCGGCTGGATCGCGGTCCGGCTGACCCAGGATGACCTGGCGCCGGAAAACGGCCCGGCGCTCCTCGCCGCGGCGGCGCCCCATACGATCCTGTCAGTGTCGGACAGCGGAACCGGCATGGACCATGAGACCAGCCAGCGCATCTTCGACCCGTTCTTCACGACCAAGGGGCGGGGCCAGGGCACCGGCCTCGGCCTGTCCGTCGTGCACCGGATCGTGCAGGGGTGGGGTGCCACGCTCGACGTCGAGACGACGCCGGGCTGCGGCACCACCATCCGCATCCTGTTCCCGTCCTGTGTTGCCGGGAAGCTCGCGGCCGAATAGACCGGAGGACCCCGCAACCATGGGCGGCTAATTGAACGGGCCGGTTGCTGCGGTCAGGCAGCAACCGGCACCGGTCGGATCAGGCTGTGGGAGCGGCATGACGGGCAGGTCCTGCCTGCCCGTCATGTCCCGAGGGTCAGTCGAGCAGTTCGACCCGGTCCGCTTCCGGACCCTTCTGGCCGTCGCGGGTGGTGAACCGCACGCGCTGCTGGGCGTCGAGGCCTTCGAGGCCGCAGCGTTGAAGGGCGCGGATATGGACGAAGATGTCCTTGCCGCCTTCATCCGGGATGATGAAGCCGAAGCCCTTTTCCGCGTTGAAGAACTTCACCGTGCCTTCAAGGCTGGCGCCGTTCAGCGGGCCACGGTCGGCGGGACCGGGGCGCGGGCCGCGCGGACCCGGATCCGGGGCTTCGACCGCGGTCGAGGTATCGACCTCCTGGATCGCCGCGACCTGCGGGCCGCGCTGGCCCTGGCCGATGTCACAGACGATCTGGGTGCCCTGTTCGACGGCGCCGTAGCCGGACCGTTCGAGAACACCGATGTGCAGGAAGGCGTCAGGGGATCCGTCGTTCGGTTCGACGAAGCCGTAGCCCTTGGTCGGGTTGAACCACTTTACCGTGGCGGTGACACCGGTGAGGTGAGGTTGCATTGAGCGCTGGCCAGAAAACCGCATTCTTCAGTCTTTCTCGGTAGATCAGGGGGACGGACGACAACACACGCAAAAGGCTGCAGCCGCCCCTTGGTCCGCGTTCGGCCCGAGATATCGGACCGACGGGCAGGTTCTTTCAGGGGCAATCATCGACACCCAAGTTCCGCCTTCGGCTTTTGTTAGCCGCCGGTGAGGCCGGCGACGGGTCGATGCCACGGTTTCACCGTGACCGCGAGCCGGACTATAGGCGAACGGTATCGGCCACGCTACGGAAATTAGCAGCGAGGGAGTTGAGGCGCTAAACTGCGCTTTCTGCGGGTATTTCGCGGGCTCTCTCCGGGATCGACGGGCCTGTCGGCCGGCCCCGTCCGCGGGTGGAGAGATATGCGTCCTGATCTGTTCTGGTATGCGGCAAACGGTTATCCAGCCTCCCCGTCTGTTGACGCTCAGGTCGGCGCGCCTGCGCCGGAATCCAAGTCTCGACCGGTAACCCGGGATCTGACCGGGGCCGGACGAAAAGGTGGGTCCGACCTTGTCACGGGCAGTGATTCTGCCGGCCAAGTGTCTGACACCGAAGTGCTTTGTCCGTCCCACGCGGACCTGTTCCAGCCGCCCGCGTAATCCGTCAAACATAACCAGGGATGAATGCAAGGAAAAGGGAAAATTACAGATATGTGAAACCCGTACGTCGTGTAGGGTCACGGCTGCGCGGAATGGTGGTGCGTCTGCCATAGCCGAATCAATCCAATGGCTAGATATGCGGCGAATGCCGCGGCCAGCAGTGCCATGAAACCATGCGGCGGCAGGGCCACCATGCTGAGCCCGGCGGCGGCCGGGCCGAGCATGCCGCCGATCGTGTACGCCATGATGAAGGCGCTGGTGGCGGACGGCAGGGCGTCTGCCCGAAACCGTTCGCCGAGGGCGATCATCCCTAGGGTATAGAAGCCCGATACCAGCCCGCCCCAGATGAAGAGGACGCCCCAGAAGACCGTCCCGGCCGGTGCCAGGAACGGGATGGCGAGCGTCAGGGCGAGAGCGAGTGCGGTCGTGAGGATCAACGCCTGGCGGCGATCTATGCGGTCCGCCAGGAGGCCGAGGGGCAGTTGCAGCGCCATCCCGCCGGCCCCGAAGGCCGAGACCAGGAGCGCGGCCGTTGCCGGCCCGAGGGCAAGTCCGAGGCCGTAGAGCGGCATCATCGCGAACACCGCGTTCTCGGCGAAGCCGCTGGTCAGCGCCGCCAGGATCGTGAATGGCGCGATGCGGAACACGGCGAGGACCGGGGTCGCCGCCTGACCCGGCGACGGCGGCGGTGGCGGCCTGAGGACCGCGAGCGGCAGGAGGCCCGCCACCATCGCCCCGGCGGCCACCGCGAACGGCAGCAGACCCTCGGTGCCCGTGACCAGCAGCAGCGCCGGCCCGATCGCAAAGCCGACCGTCGCGGCGGTCGCATAGAGAGAGACGATTCGGCCGCGGCTGGCTTCGTCCGCCGCGGCATTGACCCAACTGTCGGCGGCCATCCAGGGCAATCCGCCGACCGATCCCATGACGAAGCGCAGGACGAACCACGCCGCCAAGTCATCGGTGAAGGCGAAGGCCATGAGCACGACGGCGTGGGCGACGACCCCGCCGACGATCGCGCGACCGCTGCCCAGTCGGCGCAACAGCGGCGGCAGCAGCGGTCCTGAGAGGATCAACGCCAGCATCGACATCGCCGCATTGAGCCCGATCGTCGCGTCGTCGACGCCGCGCCGTTCCATCACCAGCGACAGGAGCGGCACGGTCATCCCGATCGACAGGCTGACGCCGACCATGAAGGTGAACATGGCAATCAGGCTGCGCCACCGGCCGGACCGGTCCGCCCCCGGCCATTCGGCCTCGATCGTCATGCGCGGAAGTCCAGGCCCCAGAGACGATAGTGTTCCGGATTTTCCGCCCAGTCCTCCCGCACCTTGACGTAGAGGAAAAGGTGCACGGGACGTTCCAGGATCTCCGCCAGTTCGGCCCGTGCCCGGGTCGAGATCGCGCGGATACGCGCGCCCTTGGCCCCCAGGACGATCGCCTTCTGGGTGTCGCGCTGGACGTAGATCACCTGGTCGATACGCACCGAGCCGTCGTCGAACTCGGTCCAGCGTTCGGTTTCCACGGCGCTGGAATAGGGCAGTTCCCGATGCAGTTGGTGGAAGATCTGTTCCCGGGTGATTTCCGCCGCCAGCAGCCTCATCGGCAGATCGGAGAGCTGGTCTTCCGGGTAGAGCCAGGGTGACGGCGGCATCGCTTCCGCCAGCGCGGCCTCCAGCGCCGCGACGCCATCGCCGTTGAGGGCGGAGATCATGAAGGTCCGTCCGAAGCCGAGCCGCTGGTTCAGGCGCTCGGCGATCTCCAGCAACCGGTCGCGGCGAATCTGGTCGATCTTGTTGAGGACCAGGACCGGTGCCGTCGACCGGGGGGCGTTTTCCAGTTCGTTCAGGATGATGTCGGTCCCGCGTTCCGGCGCGGTCACGTCGACCAGGACGGAGATCACGTCGGCCTCGAACGCCTCCTGCCAGGCGGTTGCCACCATTGCGCGGTCGAGCCGGCGCTTCGGCGCGAAGATGCCGGGCGTGTCGACATAGACGATCTGGCTCATATGCGCGATCGCGATGCCGAGCACGCGGCACCGGGTGGTCTGGACCTTGGGGCTGACGATCGAGACCTTGGCGCCGACCAGCCGGTTGATCAGGGTCGACTTGCCGGCGTTGGGTGCGCCGATCACCGCGACAAAGCCGCAGCGGGTATCGGCGGGATCGGCCGAACCCGGTTCCGCGCTCACGCGCTGCCCCTCAGGCGGTCGAGCAGGAGGCGTGCCGCCGCCTTCTCCGCCGCGCGCTTCGACGAGCCCTCGGCCGTCGCGGGGTCCGCCCCGTCGACCGCCACGCTGACCTCGAACCGGGGGTCGTGGGCCGGCCCCGACTGCCCGACGACGGCATAGTGCGGCAGCGGCAGCCCGCGCGCCTGGGCCCATTCCTGCAACGCCGTCTTGGCATCCTCCGGCGGCTTCTTGGAGCCGTCGAGAAGGTCCGCCCACTCCCGTTCGATCAGGCCGCGCGCGGCCTCCAGCCCGCCGTCGCGATAGACCGCGGCGATCAGCGCTTCCATGGCGTCCGCCAGAAGTGCCGGGTTGTCGCGCCCGCCGGAGGCATGTTCGCCGGGCGAGAGTGTCAGCGCCGGGCCGACGCCGATGCTGAGGGCGACCGACGCCAGGGCCTCGCGCCGCACGAGGGCAGCGTGGCGCTTGGCGATCGCCCCTTCCGGTTCCCGCGGGAAGCGACGCAGGAGTTCGTCCGCAATCACCAGGCTCAGGACCCGGTCGCCCAGAAACTCCAGCCGCTCATATTCGGAGAAGCCGCGGCTCTGGGCGGCCGACGGATGGCTCAACGCCGCGAGGAAGGGCTGGCGATCGGCGAACGCGTGGCCGATGCGCGCCTCCAGCGCCTCGATCGCCGCCAGTCCCCTCGATGCACGTCTGCCGGCGCTCACGGCCCGACGGGGCTGAACAGTCGGCTCCAGCGAACGTCCCACGGGTAACGCCAGAGCTGCCACAGCGGCCCATCCATGGAGAAGAACAGGAACTCCGCCCGCCCGACCAGGTTCGCCGCCGGCACCACCCCGACCCGGCCGGAAACCCGGCTGTCCTGGGAGTTGTCGCGGTTGTCGCCCATCATGAAGTAGTGGCCGTCGGGGACGACATACTGGCCGGTATTGTCGAGCGGGCCGTCGACGCCATAGTCGAGGGTCAGGAAGCTGACCCCGTTGGGCAACGTCTCCTCGAACACCCTGACCCGGTTGCCGCGGCTGTCGACATGGACGTCGACCTGGGACCGGGGCACGATCTCGCCGTTGATGTAGAGCCGGCTGCGGCGCATCTCGATGGTGTCGCCCGGCAGACCGATCACCCGCTTGATGTAGTCGGTGCGGTTGTCGCGCGGCAGCTTGAAGACCACGACGTCACCCCGTTCGGGCGAGGCGCCCGCAATCCGCCCCTCGAACGCGGGCAGGCCGAACGCGATCGTGTGTCGGCTGTAGCCGTAGGAGAATTTCGAGACGAAGAGGTAGTCGCCGACCAGAAGCGTCGGCACCATCGACCCGGACGGGATGTTGAACGGCTCATAGGCGAAGGTGCGCACGACGAAGGCGATCAGGACCGCATAGAGGATGGTCTTGATCGTCTCGGTGATTGCCTCGAACCGGCTGTGCAGCTTCTTCTCGCCCTCGGGGGTGTCGGTCGCGGAGGCGTCCTCGGCGATCTCCTGCCGGACCGGGCTTCCGCCGCCGCCAGGGGGCATGCTGTGAGATGTCATGATGCCTGCCTGGTCGGTTAGGGGGCCGCTTCGGGAACGGCCGAAATGATCACGACCGCCATCGCGATCGGCGGCTCATCGGTCAGGGTCAGATCGATCCGGGCGGACATGCCGGCCGGGGTGATCGCATTCAGACGGTCTCTCGCCCCGCCGGTCAAGGTCAGGGTGGGTTGCCCGCCGGGTCGATTGGTGACGCCCATGTCGCGCCAGAACACGCCCCGGCGCAGGCCGGTGCCCAAAGCCTTGGCGCACGCTTCCTTGGCGGCGAACCGCTTGGCATAGGTCGCCGCCGGATCGCGCCGGCGATCGGCCCGCGCCCGCTCCGTTTCGGTGAAGCAGCGCAGGCGGAACCGGTCGCCGAAACGCTTCTCCGGGCTTCGCAGCAAGAGACCGTGATCATTGATCGCGAAGGCATGCTGGTCGAAAAG